>JAEUQL010000186.1 GCA_016789295.1 Blastocatellia bacterium
CTGACGATTTCTTCAAATTTGACATCGCCAGAAATTACCATAGTAGCGTTTGCAGGCGAGTATCCCATTTCGAAATGTTTTTTCAGATCTTCCATCTTCCAGCTTTCTATGTCAGACATCCAGCCAATTACTGGCCATTGGTAAGGATGAGCAACAAATGCCGTAGCCCATAGGTACTCGTCTACCAACCCCAAGTTGTCATTATCGACACGCAAGCGTCTTTCAGAAGCCACAACACCTCTTTCTGATTCAATTATTTTAGGGTCAAAGGCAAGGCTTTCTATGCGATCTGCCTCTAGGTCGAATATCTGTTCTAATGCAGAAGGTGGAAAGAAGTCTGTATAAACAGTAACATTTTGGGTAGTGTAGGCGTTGTTTCTGCCACCAGCGGCTTCCATAACGATGTCAAACTGGCCTGGACCATACTTCTTGGCTCCATTAAACATCATGTGTTCAAAATAGTGTGATAAGCCAGTTATTCCCGGCTTCTCGTTTCTAGAGCCTATGCGGTAGAAGATGTAGAGTGCAACGCTTGGAATGGAGTGGTCTTCGTTGACAAGCACTTTCATGCCGTTTTTAAGTGTATGTGTTTTGACTTCTAAAGTCTGTGCTTGGGCAAAGCTTGCCGACAGCACTGTAAACAGAAATAACATGGGTAGTATTCTTTTCATAAATTCCTCTTTTTCCAGAGATTGCTCGTGAACAGAGTTTTGGAACTTGAACTTTTCGATTTAGAATATTGTAATCAACGCACGATAATCTGAGAAAGTTTTTCTACTTTGGCTTAGGGAAGATTTGAATGTCTACAGACAACATAAAGACTTATATAGCTGGTTTGACTGATCGAGGATTGGTCAGGAAGAACAATGAAGACTCTTTCACAATTGTTGACCCAATGACAGGTGATTTTATAGGCACTGTTGCAGGGCTTGACCAACCACAAAAAGAGCATCGACTTTTGATAGTTGTTTCTGACGGAATGGGTGGAACAGAAGGCGGAGAAGTTGCCAGTGAACTCACAGTTGAGACAATAAAGAGTGAGACAACGAAGCTATCAAGGAGGCTTTCACCTCAGAGTCGGCTTGAAGCAGCAGTTGAAGAAGCCAATTCTGTAGTGTGGAACAGACAGAAAGAGACTCCTGCTTTGGCAGGCATGGGAGCTACTGTTACAGCAGCACTCATTGAGGCTGGCACTGTCTACATAGCAGAAGTAGGGGACTCACGTGCATACGTCATTCGTCGAGATAGGATAAAACAGATAACAACAGATCAGACTATGGTACAAGCTCTGATTGACGCAGGTGCACTCACCCCTGAGACGGCAGAGCGTAGCCCTATGCGCAACATGCTTCTTCAAGCCATAGGAAGTGAAGAGTTTTTGCAGATAGCTGTCTGTTCATTCAACCTGCAAAAAGGTGACATTCTACTGCTATGTAGTGATGGTCTGCACAACAAACTGAAAGCAACAGAGATCAGAGACATAATCTTATCTCATCACGATATACAAGATGCCTCCAAAGCACTAGTCGAAGAAGCAAAGCGCAGGGGAGGTGATGATAACATCACTGTAGTGCTTTCTAGGTTTGAGGGTGATGGTCTACAAGACAGTCGAAACCTTTCAAAAATAACAGATGCTCTGCACATAATCTCACGCTTTGACCCGCATCAAGGAGCTACTCCAAAGCCGAAACGCCAAGTTAGAGCTGCAACATACGACGATCTTGTAGCTACTGCTGCTATAGATCACTTTGCACAGACAGAAGCACAAAAGAAGGCTTTGATGCAACTTCAAGACTACGGTGAATATATTGTCTACCGCAAAGGTGATGCACTCGTGGTGCAGGGTGAACAATCAGATTGCCATTTCTGGTTGGTTTCAGGCCGTTTTCGGGTTGAGATAAGGAAAGCAGAAGGACGCAGTGAGACGGTAACATTTATTGTCCCTGCCACTGACCTAAGACTGGATGATGAGATCCGAGGCACACTTGAGTACGTCAGAGTCAAGAGACAGTTCTTTACTGCAAGCCCTGGAATGCTCAACAACACTCCACGTGGTGCTACAATCGTTTGTGAAGACGATACAAATGCAGCAGTGCGTGTTCCAAAACCTATCTATGAAAAGATAGCAGTAATACTTGGAGAAAAGTTTGAACTTACTGTAAGACACAATTAGGAAGTAGTTAATGAGTAAAAACGAGGATCTGATAAAAAAGTTTTATAACTGTTTTCAGAAGCTTGATTACAAGGGTATGGGAGAGTGTTACCACAAGGATGTTGAGTTTTCTGACCCAGCTTTTGTAGGTCTCAAAGGTGACAGAGCAAGAGCTATGTGGCAGATGCTATGTGAAAGAGCTACAGACTTTGAGTTGACTTTCAATGATGTAAAGGCTGACGAGCAGATTGGAAGTGCGCATTGGGAGGCAAAATATACTTTTTCCAAGACTGGCAACAGGGTTCACAACATTATTGAAGCCTCATTTGAGTTCAAAGATGGAGTGATAATCAAGCACACAGACAGTTTTGATCTCTGGAGGTGGGCTGGCATGGCACTGGGGTTGAAGGGAAAGCTTCTGGGATGGCTTCCTCCAGTGCAAGCGGCTATTCGTAAAGAGGCTGTAGACAATCTAGATAAGTTTCTTAAAAAGAGGGAAAAGTGAAACAGATCAGAGTTTATGAGTTTGGTGGTCCAGAAGTAATGAAACTGGAAGAGGTGACCGAACCGGTCGCCAGCTCTGGACAAGTTGTTGTGCGTGTACACGCTGCTGGAGTCAACCCTGTTGATACTTACATCAGGGCTGGAATTCACAACTATAGAGACCGAGGTAAATTTCCTTTTACACCTGGTATGGATGCAGGTGGTGTTGTGGAATCTGTTGGTGAAGGTGTTAATAGAGTGAAGCCAGGTGATAGGGTCTACGTTGCTGGTAGTCTCACAGGAACCTATGCAGAGAAGACTTTGTGCAACCAATTTCAAGTGCACCCTCTTCCAGATAGTGTCTCTTATGCTCAAGGAGCAGCAGTCTTTATTCCATATGCCACAGCTTACAGAGCACTTTTCCAACGTGCCAGAGCAGTAGCAGGTGAGACTGTACTCATTCATGGTGCAAGTGGTGGGGTAGGCATTGCTGCTGTACAAATAGCAAGGGCTGCAGGAATGAGAGTAATTGGCACCGTTGGAACTGAAAAAGGTAAAGAATTGGTAGAAACTGAAGGAGCACACTTTGTGGTCAATCACAAAGACCCAGACTACCTTAAGAGAGCTGCTGCATATACCAACCGCAACGGTTTTGATGTGATACTTGAAATGCTTGCGAATGTCAATCTTGGAAAAGATCTTGAAGTACTAGTAGCAGGTGGGCGCGTGGTAGTTATTGGAAATCGTGGAACGGTAGAGATCAACCCTCGTGAAGCGATGAGTAGGGACGCTTCAATACTAGGCATGTCTCTGCTAAATACCCCTGCAAATGAACTACTTTCCATACATGCTGCAATTGTTGCAGGGCTTGAAAGTGGTGTGATGCGGCCAATAGTTGGAAAAGAGCTTCATTTGACAGAAGCTGCAGAGGCACACAGACTAGTTCTAGAGCCAGGAGCCTACGGCAAGATAGTACTTCTGCCATGATTTATGTAGCAGTCAAGAGCTAGCAGGTTCCAAACTAGAGATTACAAGAGCCTAAAGATTCCCAGACCTCTGGTCGGTAGATATAAAGATAACGTAGATTTGTCCACTGCGATCTATTACTTGTAAGAGAATATACTCTCATTTTTTTGAGTGGTGGACTGTAGAAGTGTATAGATATCGCTTTAGTCTCTTTTGAAGGATTGGCAATACGGTGAATATCTCCAACATTACCTGTAATTATTTCACCTTGTTTGGCTAGCATAGATCTACTTTCAGTTATGGCATCACTGCTCTGGTCAGTACGCACATAGTTGTTACAAAGGATGTCTCCTCTATAGACCATTTCGACGCTGTAAGACTGGTTGTGGTCGTGGATAGGGCTTGACTGACCTGCAGCCCAACACATTACTAGAACTTCAAAATTTTCATTTCTAAAGAAGAGGTTTCGTGCATAACCTTCTTCAGAGAAGTTGACACATTCCTCTATCTCTTTAGGCTGAACCTGTAGACGGCTCATAAGCTGCTCTACTCTTTCAAGGGTAAGTTCGTCTAAAGAGTAGTTACCAAGATAGTTTACAAAATGTGTAAGGCTGAGTTTTCCATGGCTTATCTCTCGACAAGTTAAAAGTTCGGCTGTAATTTGTGTAGTAAACTCAACCATTTCCGACTCAAAAGCTCTTCTTTGTGGTTGTGGTAAGTCTTGCAAGTTGGGTATTTCAGAATATCTTGTAGTCTGATATTTCTGTCTGAAACGGTTAAAAATCTCCAAAGAGAGTTTTTCTGCTTCTATCTTTTGTGTTTCAAGATCACCTTCCTTTGAAGCCGCAAGCCCTACAGCCATCGAAGCTGCAAGCAAGCAGGCGGGAGTGTCTAGTCCACGGCCAAAAGCAAGCGTCGAATCAAGAAGGATGTCAGAAAAGTCTATGAGTTTATCGTGTCTTAAGCCCTCCAGAAGAGCACATGCAGGAGAGCGACCCAGCAGGCATTGTCTTTTTGCGTATTCGTGTGCTTGCATAAAACCTCACCTACAGACTAGTGAACTAGAAGAGTATAGATTATGTTAACTGTCTCTATAAATAGATTTTAGGAGATGGAGATAGAGATCTTGCCTGTTTGGGCAGGTAGAAAATGTAACTTCTACACCAGACCTCACCTATCATGGTATGGGTCTGATGTAGTAAAAGAAGACATCTACTCTGTTCTAGTAATCTTGTAGATTGTAACAGTGCCACTTATCTCGTTGGAAACTATTAGAAGAGGATCTTTTGTTGGACTCTCTTTTCTGCTGACAAATTCAATACCTTCTGGACCAAGATCGCCTGCGGTATTCATTCTAGGATCACCTGTAAATAGGCGTGTGTTGATATATTGAACAAATTTTGGCTGGCGTGGCTTGGTGATATCATATACCATGATTCCACCTATCCTTTCCAGGCCAATAAAGGTATAAACTCTACCAAAACATTCTCCTACTGCAAGAGCTTCGGGTTCTGGCCCTTTATTGTCGCTGCGTGTATCAAAAGAGCCGTTAGCAGCCTGATCGCTGTTGAACTCTGCTGGGAAAGCTTCCGCAGAAATTCTTTCAAAGTCTTCACCACTGTCAAAAATCATATTGCCATCTTCAGACCATATGGAAAAGGAGCGTGCACCAAAAGCATAAAGCTCTTCATAATCTCCATCATTATCCCGATCACCTGTTGCCTTTGTGACTGTGAGCCTCCCAAGATTTTCATCTTTCTTGAGTTCATCGCTGTTTGGAAAGGCTGTTGGGTCAAGCATCAGGTCTTTTACTCTTGCTTCTTCAGAAAAAGCTCTGTAGTCACGTGCATCCCCTTCATTGGCTGTAATGAAGAAGTTTTCTCCATTACGTCTTACAAATGCAATACTATCTGGTTGATAGATACCTTTAACAGGCCAGGTTGCAATATTGACACGTCTATCTCTATCACTTGCATCTATTCTATTGCCAGTTTTTGAGTGATCTTTGAAACCAAGACCTATCAATTTAGTTACTTTTGCATTGTCTATATCTATAACTGCTACAGCATTGTTTTCCTGTAAAGTTACATAAGCTGTTTTTGAGTCTCTAGAAACTGCAATATACTCAGGTTCTAAGTCCTGAGCCACATTAGCCCTTGGCCCAAAGACCCTGATACTTGGGTCAAGCTGAGAAGAGTTAAATGCTGAAAAAGTGGCGGTTCTTACATCTGATTGCTTGACGTTTATAGCCCCTTTTGATAGGTCTATTATACTCACACTTCCTTCGGGATCTATAGTGTAATCATCGTTTGGTTCCCCTTCATTAGCCACCAAAACTTTTCTTCCATCATTTGTAAATGTGAGCATGTCTGGCAATGCCCCAACTTGTACTGAACTTAAGAACTGTCCATTTGAATTGAAGAACACTACAGTACCAGAACTAGTTTTTACTACATTTTCAATGGCAACAGCAATAACTCCATTGTTAGCATCTACACTGTTTGGTTGTCTTCCAAATGGAGAAATCATTATAGAAGAGATAGTGGTTGGTTTTGCTGGATCTGAGATATCTATAATATCTACAGAAGAGTTCATTGCATTAATAACAAATATCCTCTTTGATCTTGAATCATAAGCAGAAATTTCAGCCGCTCCAGAGTTAAATCCACCTGTTGAAATTCCACCTACCTTTTCAAGTTTGATTTGAGCATTGGCTATTACAGTTGCCAAGAGAATAAGAAATGTTGTTTTTAGTAGCTTCACTTGATACACCTCTTGATTTTTGTACTGACCAGGCAGGCTACAAGAGGTGAGTAAATATAATGTTAATTGTACGTAAAAAGTGTGTAACCTAAGAAACTCTTTTATCGATGCAGTAACTTTTTGCTAAGTTTTGAGCTAGAAGTAGTCCAGGCTTCTAGCTCTTGTGTTGTAAGTAGATCTGTTTGTCAGATAGTAATAGACTCTTGATATTCACCAAATACTTCACGTAGCCTATCTGATATTTCTCCTACAGTAGCATAAACTTCTACCGCACGGATTATATGCGGCATAAGATTTTCGTCTGTTTTAGCTGCTTGTGTAACTGCAGCCAGTGCTGCATCTACTTCTTGTTGGTTGCGTTCGCTTCGAAGTTTCTTCAAAGACTCCACTTGATTACGTTCTATCTCATCATTTATTTTCAAGATGGGAATATGGCCTTCTTCTTCTATAGTAAATTTATTAACACCCACAACTACTTCCTCATTATGTTCCAATGCCTTCTGGTACTGGTAAGCAGCTTCTTGAATCTCGCGTTGCACCCATCCATTTTCAATAGCCCTAAGTACTCCACCCATGTCATCTATCTTCTGTATGTATTGACGAGCAACGGCTTCTATCTGGTTTGTTAGGTGTTCAACTGCATAGGAGCCACCAAACAAGTCGGCTGAATCTGCAACTCC
>JAEUQL010000187.1 GCA_016789295.1 Blastocatellia bacterium
TAAGTTTCTTAATAGACGCACAAAGTAGATCGATCAACAACTTGTGCTCATTCATAGAGTTCTTGGCATCTATAGAGTTGTTAGCACCTGCTTGACTACTAACAATAACTGCAGATCTGTCTGGAACAGAACAAGCTTGTAGCAGAACTATTTCCCTAGAATCTAGAAATTGCTGACAAGCTTTGATAAAACCTTCTGCTCCAGCCAAGGGTCCCATCCCGCCCAGAAGAGCCACAGAGGGTAGAGTTGAAAAATCTGGCTTGAATGCAAACAGCTCTATAGGAATAGACTGATCGCCCAACATACTACCCTTTAGGCGTTGCTCCTCAGCTTTTCTGTAAAGCAGCCTTTTATATTCTTCAACCGAATCTATGGCCTCTTGGGAAGTTTTAAACCAATGCTCTTTCTCCAGCAAAATTTGCATTTGAGCTATCATAAGCTCCATCCTGTTCTTGCTGCATTCTGCTTGTCAAAGCTCTCATTATATGTCCAAGACGGGTCAAATACTGCTTGAAAAGTCTTTTTGCCTGTTCGTAGTTGGTATCTATGCCCATCACTTGGTTGTAGTAACCAAGAGCTTCAACAACTACAAGGAAATGGCCTACTTCGGTTTCGTCTTGAACGTGGGCATCAATATAGTAGAGAGCACGTTTTCGTTTTTCCGCAGAAAAAGTATAGTGATTGTCAATAAAGGCGGAAAATGCCGGCAGAGCTATAGAGTATTCGGCATGGTTGTAGATCTCAGAAAACATATTGGCTATTAGCCCTTGCTGGATCTCTTCAACAACCATGTTGAGATAGATCCATTTCTTAAACTCCTTAGCTTCTGGCAAGCAATAGCTGTCTAGTTGCCATGAACTATCTTCTAAAAACGACCCCGCAAACTCATCATAAAGCTCAGCGTGTGTACTGCCGTTGTAGTCTAAACCAAGGTCTTCATGGCTAGTTTCAGCATTTTTGGCTGCAGCTATTAGCAATTTTTCTCGCAAAGGCTCACCCATAGAAAACGCCAGCCTTTGTAGACGGCAGGACAGACCATATATTGCCAACATCTTCAAATGGCTTGCTTTCCAAGAATTGAAAAACTTTGCGAGAAAACCGTTACTCCACTTCTGCCTGGGTATAGTTTGGAAGCACTGCTCTATAAAGCTTACGGCTTCTTGCGACTCGCTAAAACTCTCACTCAAGACTTTCTTCAAATTTTCATCTGGAACAAGAGCTATAACAGGAGAAACTTTCTCTATTATTGTTGATTGGGCATTCATCAATCTTTTAAGGCGTGGAGACTCGGCCATTTATGGTCGAGAGGAAACGCCGCCTCCTTTTGTGTAAGAATAAGAATAACCATCAGAAGAAAATAAAAGGTTGCAGTAGGTATATTTAATGCCTTCAATGGTAGTATCTTGTAGTTATATTAAAATAACCTGTTGAACGAACCGCCACTTTACCTGTGTATGTACCTTTCTTTTTTCCTCTACTCACTACAGCTTTAACCATATTCCCTGTTTCAAATCCAAACACTTTTTTAGAGCTTTTTGCTTTTGTTCGCGGAAATCCTATCTTATCCATTAAGCACATTTGCCTATTTCCATGCCCTACTGCCTTTATTTTCAATACTTTTACCTTATCTAGTTTTAGTTTAGGTGTGCTACTACCTACACACGCTGCATCTATCCAATCTGCTTTTCTTAAGTTTTGTTTTCTACGGTTATACTTAGTTATTGCTCCTGATCCTGTTTCTATTGCTATATTTATTATTCTGTTAAGTATTTCCAATCTTGTACTATTTACTGCTGCTGCATCTTTTAGTGGAATTTTTGCTTGCTCTTGCACTTTCTCAAACCCAAACTCTCTTGACCAGGGTGACACATATCTACCTGCTGTTTATTTTTATCTATTACAAATACTTTCTTCATAGTTTGTATAACTTCGTATTTCTAAAGTTTGCCTCGACAATGTTACGAATCAGTATATCTATTAGGCACTGTCTTTATACCTTTACAACTGTTTAACCTACTAGTTACAGAGCTTGGAACTGGCTCGCATCCCAAGGTGTGTCTTTTACCTCTCTTCGTAACGTAGTTCTTGAAGAACTTAGTCTGCTCAACTAGGCTTGTCACCTACGTAACAAGCCTAGCCCTTTAGGGCTAGGTAGTTGACCAAATTTGCAAGAGAGTCAAATATTGCGGAGCATTATGCTTATAAAACTCTTTATCGTTTGCTGAAGCAGTTCAAGTGATAGTACCCCCACAACTGGAGCCTGTGCCAGCAGTACAGCCAAAACAGTGTAGACCTGTCTCTATCTCTCGTCCAGAGAGCAGGTTGCTATTGAAGGTGTCTATAGTTCTAGACTCTATAGTTTTTATTGGTAAGTTGAGCATCTGGTTGAAGTCACAGTCATAAAGATTACCATCCCAACTTACACTGACAAGATGTCGGCACATCAACCCATCAATGGTGCCTGGATTGAAGCTTTCTATCAAGCGTTGCATGTACTTTTCATAGTTGCCACTTTTGTGTAGATAGTTAAGGTATCTATTAATAGGCATGTTGGTGATAGTATATAGACGGTTAAAGACTATGCGGTAACGTTCAAACAGCTCTTTTTTGAAATCTCTTTCAACAGAAGCTTGGTCAGGAGGGAGATAAGCTCCTACGGGGTTGTAGACAAGGTTCAACAGCAGGTTTGTACCTTCTTGCCCATATCCCAACTGATTCAGTTTCCACAGTGCTTTTAAGCTTGCTTCAAAAACACCTTCTCCACGTTGTGAGTCTGTACGATCTGCTAGAAAGTAAGGTAGAGAAGAGATGACTTCAATTTCGTTGTCACGGAAAAACTCTGGTAAGTGCTCTTTTCCATCAACGAGTAGAACGGTCAGGTTGCAACGAACTATAATGTGGCAACCAAGCTTTTTTGCTGCGGTAACAACATATTCGAAGCTTGGGTTTAGCTCTGGAGCACCACCAGTTATATCTACAGTTTTAATTTTTGATAGCTGTAGCGCAAGAAGAACTTTATCAGCAGTCTCTCTAGTCATCTCTTCTGTGCGGTTTGGCCCTGCATCTACGTGGCAATGTTTGCAAGCTTGGTTACATTTCTTGCCTACATTTAACTGCAGGGTTTTCACCTCACTAGCCAGAAACTTGCTGTAGCCGTGTTGGTTCAATTTCTGTTCAAAACTGATCATAATAGTTTTGGCACTACATTGTAAGCTTGTCAACAGTCCTGTATGCCTGAAGCCCATGTATTAATGTTGATCCTGCACGAATTGCAGATGCTAGATGTATTGCTTCGATCATCTGGTCAGGATTTGAGCCAGTCTCTAGGCAAGTCTGAGAGTAAGAATCTATGCAGTAAGGACATTGTAGAGCATGGGCAACGGCAAGTCCTATCAATGCTTTTTCACGTTTAGAAAGTGCTCCTTCCTGAAGAGTGGAAGCATACCACTGCATAAATTTTTCGAACAAGTCTGGTCTGTGCTTGGCAATATCCTTAAAATGGTCTAAATCATCGTCACGGTAATATTCCGACATTACTACTCTCCTTGGTTAAGTTGCTGCTGAAGAACTGTTTTGTTCAGCGATAATAGAACGCTTTTGCAGGCTTTACAAATGCTGATAGAGGAAGCTTTCCGATAAGTGCTTATTTTCTTTCCAGCATTTTTAACACGAGTGCTATAATTGCACAGCCTTCAATCTCAACAACGGCTATGTTTTGAGTATAAGTTTTTGGGGAGGAAGAGATGCGCGTCCGATGTTACAGTTTGGTAGCCGCGCTGGCCTTGGTAGCCTTCTTGGCTGGAACAGTCTTTGCCCAATCGGGCAAAAGCCAAACCAAAAATAGTAGTAGTGTTAGAGAGCTTTCTGAATGGCACCTCGTTCAAACTGATAACTTCGTAATAGTTTCAAACACAGATCCTGAACGTGCAAAACTTATTGCCTACAAACTGGAGCAATTCCGTTTTGCAATGTTAAAACTGATGCCAGAACTTGTTGTAGGCTCTCCAAAAGCAACAGTAAGAGTTTTTAGAGATGCTTCCTCTTACACATCCTCACTTTCAGTATTATCAAATCTTGAATCAGTAATTGCAGGGTACTTTCAACGAGACAGCAACTCCATAACTATCAATGATATGTTCAATATCAGTGATAATGTTTCGTTTCACGAGTATGTTCATCTGCTTGCCCGCAGGGGTGCAGAGAAGTACCCACTCTGGTTTGATGAAGGCATAGCACAGTTTTATGAAACCTTTGAGACTTCAAACAAGACTGTCCGTTTGGGTGATATTTTAGCTTCTCGGCTTCACTCACTACGCCTCAGCCCACTAATACCAATTAAAAAACTGCTCTCTTTTTCTGGTTATCCACAAGTACTCAAAGAGACAACACTAGATCTTTTCTATGCACAGGCTTGGGCTTTTACACACTTTTTGGTAATGGATGGGCAAGGCAAAAGGCGACAACAACTGTTGGAATATATAAAGATGGTAGGCGAAGGAAAAGCAGTAGAAGAGGCTTTCAAAGCCAGCTTTGGTACCAGTTTTGACGAGCTTGAAGAGAGCTTTAGAGCCTACCTTGAGCGTGGGAAATTCAATCTGCTCACCTTTGAAGTAGATATGGCCGAACTGGAGACCGATGTAGAGATAATGCCTCTTGAAAAGGTTCATAAAGAGCCAGACAGTGAAAAGAGTATGAGTTTCAATATCCAACTTAAAGGGCTTGAAGAGCAGAGGTTGGATATGAAAGTCTTTGGAGCAGTAGTTCCAGACATACCTGGTCTTGCAGCAACAGTAGGGTTGAAGTCTGTGCCAAGCTCTCGTCCTCTCAGCTTTTCAACTAACGATCCTAGCAGTGTTAATAAAGTTAAAGAAGCACTCATGAAGTTTATGGAAGCCAACAAGAATTTTGAGGATGGGCAGACCGATGAAGCTATGGGCAAGTATGAAGAAGCTATCAAACTAGATCCAGAATTTGCACCAGCTTATGCAAGCATCGGCAACATATATGCACAAAAGGGGCTTCACGAGATGGCTGCACTTGCTTTTGATAAAGCTCTTTCTGTAGCACCAAACTATGCTGGTACCTATCTTAACTTTGCAGTAATGCAGTACGAACAAGGTAAAATAAACGAAGCAGAACTCTCTTTTAAGATGGCACTCTCTCTATATCCTTCTAGTGCTGCTGCAAGGGTTGGTCTGGGTAATATATACCTGTCACAGAAACAGTACAGCAAAGCAAGAAATGAGTATACAAAGGCAGTAAAGTTGACACGAGGAGAGGGTATTGAGGCACTCAATGCCTACATCGGGATGGGTGCAGCATGCTTTTATCAGAGAGATTTTGAAGGAGCAAAGCTACAGTATAGAAGAGCTATTGAGATAGAACCTCGCAATGCCGTCTGGCACAGAGCCTATGGAGACAGTTGTAGAATGCTCAAACAGTACGAAGAGGCTACGGCTGCTTATGAGAAAGCTCTTAGTATCAACCCAAAAGAGGCAAGGGCAAAGATAGGTCTTGATTGGATAGCAAAATTCAACGAGTACAAAAGGACACTTGCTCAATACCAACAGCAGGTCAGAAGTAAGTAGGTTCGTCTTCGTGATTTTTCACGGTTAAGTTGCTAAAATAGCCCTCCCATCTTGTGACAAGCTGGAAAAGAGAGAAATGCTGGCAAAAACAAAGAGCACGATGACTCCAGAACTACTTGAGCGCTTACGCGAGCAGGTAAAGTCTAACCCACATTCTGCCACAGAGGTTATAGATCAGCTAAAAGCTCCAGATGCTGCTGAACTGCTCAACGAACTCCCTCTTGAGGATGCTGTAATAACAATGATGATGCTTCCTATAGAAGAGGCGGTAGCAGTCTTTAACGAGCCTAGCTGTGAACGTAGGCCGAAGATAATGGAGTCATTAGAAGTTGAGCGCACTGCAGCCATAATAGGGCAGATGTCTTCGGATGAGCGTTCGGATCTAGTACGTAGCATAGACCCAGACTATCGCGAAAAGCTTCTTCCGCTTCTTTCAGACAAAATAAAGGATGAGATAGGGCTTCTACTACAATTTCCTCCAACGACGGCTGGAGGTATTATGTCTACAGAATTTCTGCGCCTAAGTCCTGACAGTTCTGTTAGCGAAGCTCTCAATCACGTCAAAGCAACAGCGAGAAATCGTGCCCATATATATTCAGCCTATGTGCTGGATGATGACGATCACCTTCTTGGAGCCGTTTCTCTTAGAGACCTTGTAGTAGCATCTCCAGCAAAGCCAGTTGGTGCTGTGATGCGTAAGTATCCTATCTATGCACACTGCCTGGATGACCAAGAGAAAGTAGCTAGGCTTTTGGCAAAATACAATTTACTTGCTGTTCCAGTAGTTGACGATAGTCGTAGAGTACTTGGATTTGTAACAGTAGACGATGCTCTGGATGTACTGATGGTTGAGCATAAAGAAGACGTTGAAAAATTGGGAGGTATGGAAGCTTTTGGTGGCCAGTATTTTTTAACAACTTTTTGGGAAATGATTAGAAAAAGAGCTACTTGGCTTATAGTACTTTTCTTAGGTGAGCTTTTAACAAGCAATGCTTTACAGCATTATGAAGATAGATTTGCTAAACTTCCCCTGTTGGTTCTTTTTATTCCTCTTATCCTAAGCTCTGGAGGAAATTCAGGTTCTCAATCCGCTACGCTGACTGTAAGAGGGCTTGCTGTAGGTGAGTTTGGGCCAGAAGATTGGGTGAGACTGTTGTGGCGAGAAGTAAGAATAGGAATAGTGTTAGGTTTAGTACTTGGATTTATAGGTTTTGTCCGTACACAGCTATGGAATACTAGCTTCGCTGTTTCTGTAGTTGTGGCTATAACCTTGGTGGTAGTAGTTGTTTGTGGGTCACTCTTTGGTGCTGCTCTACCACTTCTACTGAGACGTTTGGGTTTTGACCCTGCTGTTTCATCTACACCTTTCATAGCTTCGCTAGTAGACGTTGCAGGAATA
>JAEUQL010000188.1 GCA_016789295.1 Blastocatellia bacterium
GTGGAAATATTGAGGCAGAGTCATCTTTCACGAAAAAGCCTAACAAGTTTCAATGGAGCCACATTCTTTCGAACGTGGAAATGCAGCTATACAGCCGGTAAAAAGAACTGGCAACAGACGTTTCAATGGAGCCACATTCTTTCGAACGTGGAAATGCTTAAGGCTTTATGGTACGGGTGGCATCTATACAGGTTTCAATGGAGCCACATTCTTTCGAACGTGGAAATTAAATCTAAATCTAAATGATGTAGATAATGTACTGAAGTTTCAATGGAGCCACATTCTTTCGAACGTGGAAATTATTATCAAAATAATGATACTTATAACATTTTAACAAGTTTCAATGGAGCCACATTCTTTCGAACGTGGAAATAACGGTAAGGCAGACCAAATTAGAAACAAACTGTATGTTTCAATGGAGCCACATTCTTTCGAACGTGGAAATCGGTACTGTGCTTACGATTACAGATAGGGCGTACTCGTTTCAATGGAGCCACATTCTTTCGAACGTGGAAATAAGGCAAGGAAGGCTTGAAGAAGCGGATAATCTCTTAGTTTCAATGGAGCCACATTCTTTCGAACGTGGAAATCTGTTATACACTATAACGGAAATTGCTACTGTCTCTGTTTCAATGGAGCCACATTCTTTCGAACGTGGAAATTGCTATCTCTTGCTGCGATAAGCCGTTAGAAATATGTTTCAATGGAGCCACATTCTTTCGAACGTGGAAATAACGCTAACAATGCTTCAAATGGGTTTGTTTCTAATCTGGTTTCAATGGAGCCACATTCTTTCGAACGTGGAAATTCGAAGTACATTTCTACAAAACGGAACTAGACGGGTTTCAATGGAGCCACATTCTTTCGAACGTGGAAATTGCCCAGTTAGAAGAGGATTTTACTCAGATCATGAAAGTTTCAATGGAGCCACATTCTTTCGAACGTGGAAATAGCCCAGGTCTTAAGTCGTTTAATTGCAGTACTTGCAAAGGCATTTGCGAATACCTAGCTTGGAAGATGTTTTATTGGCTAGTCATTTCTCACCCCCACAAGCTATCTCATTCAAACAACTGAACTTAGATTCTGCGAGCGACCCCCAAGGTTTGACTCATCAAGTTCGCGCTCGCAAAGCCTTCTTACACTCTCAGCATTATTCAGACTATTACTGCAATACGCTCTGCTTTGAGAGTAAGAGGTTTTCCTAAAGTTTCAAAACTCTGACTGATTCGACCATCTGTTGACCCAAGATTTACAAACATCACTTGGTCTTCTTTATGGTTGATTATCGAAGTCAAAGCCTCTAAAAGTAGCACCTTTTCTTTAGCAGAGAGCAGACAAAGAAAGACAGAGTACTGCAATGATTCTCCGTAGCCCTGCAATGTTCGGTGTACTTGTCTAAGACGTTTCTGATTAGAAATATCGTAGGCAACAATATAACACGACCTCATTGATTTCTCCTCTTCTTTTTTTCTCTATCTGGTAACAACTGCCGGATAGGTTTCTATTTCACCATTAAGAAAGCGGGCTAAGAGTCGAGCTTGCACTTCAAGAACCCTACGGTAAGTGATGGTATAGCCAAACAACGGATGCGTTACTGATGTAGCCAATCGTTTTTCATAAGCTTCAATAACTCGTTTACGCCCAGCCTCATTAAGAGCTACTGCACCAGCTCTAGCGGTAAAGTTGGAAGGTTTGATTTCACCTCTGTTTATCAAGCTAATTACAACAGAGTCGGCTATTATTGGGCGAAACTCTTCCATTAGATCGAGTGCTAGAGCAGGTCGTCCATAGCGTGGTTGGTGATAAAAACCAAGATATGGATCAAAGCCAACAGCTATAAGAGTTGCAACCATATCTTTGACTAGAAGTGAATATAGAAAGGAGAGGAGGGCATTGACAGGGTCTTTTGGTGGTCGGCGGTTGCGTTGCTCAAAGTTGAAAGCTGTACTATTTTCATCAGACTTAAACATGAGAGCAAAACAACTGAAATAGTCTCGTGCCGCCATGCCTTCAATACCCAACAACTGTTCTAATGAATGGGCACGCTCTGCTTTATCGCGAGCATCTGTCAAGCGTTGAAGCAGTCCTTCTGGAAGATTTTCTGCATTGCGCCGTAGCATAGTTTTAGCGTTGCGTATCTTGCCAGAGACAAAGCTTTTAGCCAAAGTTAGACAAGTCTCTTCATTTGAAGCTGAAAGAAACTGTTTGCATCGCAGTTCTATGTTTTTGTGGGGCGGGGGCGTAGTAATAGCAGTGAGCCATCCGCCATAAGAAAGGTGCAAAATAACTATTTGGCGCGATGCTAACTCTCTAATAGCTTGAGCCGAAAGTTGGACATTTCCAAAGAGATTGAGTTGTGAAATCTCTATTAACCGGGCTTGATCAACAGTCTTGCCTTTATCACGGATTTCAAGCACTTCTGCTTTTAAGCCAACACTGTAACCTTGTCCTTGTACATAGAGTGGTATCTGGTCATCGTTTGCAGCAAACAAACGGCGTAGAGGTGGATAGTTCGAAAGACTGCCCTTATCAGTGGAAGTTATCGGCTCTTTATTAATAGCGTGTAAAAGGTTTACCTCATCTGGTAGACATATTCCAACCAGCGAGCAGCGAGGACATTTTGGGGAATCTTTTAGCGGAGGAGGCATCAGGCTTGATGTTGCGGTCAGCTTGGCTTCTGCAAGAAGGTCTAAAGTCCGGGTGATGAGTTGGCTAGTAAACTCTACAGAAACTCTTCTGTTTGAAGCAGCAAAATATATCACTCCAGAGTTACAGTTATAGCCATTTTCTCTTAAAAGTAGCCCTTGAAGACAGAGTTGTACACGTTCAGGTTCATAAGCACCTTCAGCAATGTCTGGAGCAGCACCACGTTTGTAGTCTACAGGAATTACTTCATCGGGAGTGCTCTCTATACTCTCTATCAGGTCGATTCTGGCGATAGCTCCAAGAGTTTGAGAACCTAAAGTGACAGAGCGGGCGTGTATTTGTACTTGTTCAGAAATAGTTGATGGCATCTGACCTGTCTCTTGATCTACTCGTCTGTGTAGAAAGCGGCCTTCTAAAGTATCAACCGATTCTGCCCACTCTTGTTGCACATATTCTAGATAGAAGAGTCTCGGACAGTATGTAAATTCATTTAGCATTCTTGCTGGAAGTTGTTCGGGGGAACTAGCAGGAAAAGGGTTGGTAGTCATTTCATCACCTCGTTATTGGTTATGATGTGGAAGGTAGAGTTAGATTGTTAAAGGCTAGTAACTAGCCTTCAATCTAAATAAGAATCTAACTCAGGTAGATAAGCAGGAAGAGCTAAGCTATAAGCTAGGTGCAAGAGAGGTATGGTGCATTCTGAATTTAGTTCTGACATAGGGATGCTACGACCTAGTATTTTTTTTATGGTGGGAGTAAAAAAGCATGCACCAGGGCGCAGCATTACAAGAGGTTTTTTGAATACATTTTCAAGAGAGAGGTCTGGTGCAAACTTTCCAAACTTGGTAAAAGCTTCCCAAAGTCCCAATGTTGGGTCTGAATTTGCTGGTTGAAAAGTTGAAACAGATATAAGACTGTTTGGTTTTTCTACGGCATCGAGTGATTCTGTAAGTTCAAAACTACTGCTAAGGATTTCAAATTGGCCTTTGCCAGTCGAGACATCTGCTCCAAAACCGACATTTGAAAGTTCTTGAAAGAGGGTGAAGAGTTGGGCAACAAAGTCATCTTCAATACGAGCATAAACAGTCAGATAGTCGGCACTGTTTTTCATAACAGTATCTTGAAGTGTAAAGAGGCTGCCATCGTCGCCAGTAGTATGAGTTGAGCGGTCGAGGGTGTTGTGAGTGTGGGCATAATCATAAAAGTAGTTGTCTTGCAAAAGGTCGTTTTCAGAAAGGTTTTTTCCGTTCTGTAGTCTTTTGAAGGAGTCTATAGAAAGCCAGCGAGCGCGTTTGACCTGTTTATTGCCTACTGCCCAGTTTTGAGTCCGCACAAATTCTGGGATAGGGAACAGGTCATTAGGGAAAGCGTCTGAAAGTACAAAAGGTGGACTGTGTTGCTCGCACTTGCCAAGAATCTGCTCTTGCAAGCTTTGAGCAGATTTTGTGCGAGCCATCATCAAGCAGAGCAGTCCTGAAAGTGTGTCTGCTTGCCAAGGTGTGCGCCAAGCTGAAAGTGGATGAAGACGGATCTTGTAGAGTTTCATGGCTAACCTTTCATGGTTTCAACTGGTTCAGAGAGAAAAAGACTGACCATCCAGTTTAAGATCTTCGAATTTAAACTCACCGTAACCTTTACTGACTCCTCCACCAATACCGGTTCTTTGGAGTTCACGCATAGCAGCTTTAACAAACTCCACTAGGGCATCTGCACCAGTTTGATCAGTATACTTAGGCATAGGGTCAGTAATATCGATGTCTAAATACTGAATGATCAGTTTGAAATTAAATTCTGATCCGGCGATTACTCTTTCGACTTTGCGAGGGTGTAAAGCTGTACCGACTCTTCGGTCAATAATATTTTCTGACTTTAATTCAATCTCTCCACCTTTATGTAGTGGGGCATCACGAACGATTATGCGAGAAGGGCCAAGGTTGTGATCTGGCTTCTTGTGTGGGCCAAAGACTCGACATATAAAACAGTCAGTTTTAGCACAATTGCACGGTTCATTCTTTTTATCATTATTGCCACTAAACTTTCCCAGTTTTCTTTCCATCTCTGATCGCATCTTGCCTTTGAGAGAGGAGCCTGGAAGGTAGGGTTGTAAAGTGACCGGATGTTTAATACAGGTAAGGTCTGTTCCGCCAATCTGTAACAGGTCGTCACTACCACCAATTCTGGTTCCACTCAGCAGGTGAATAATTCCTTCAATCTCTTTCTGTCCTTCTTTTTTCATAAAACTATCTCCTTTCTTTTTCTCTAAGTTGCTGAGCACTAAATCCAACAAGTGCTTCAAAATGTTTGAGAAAACCATCTAAAAAATCTTTTTCTGTTTCAATAGTTGCTACATTCTTTTTAATAAAGTCGTGAAAGATTTTTGGGATCTTCTTTTCAGCTTTACCAAAAGCATCGGCGGCAGCCTGGTCAAGTTTGTGAAGAGCAACTCTTTCTGCTGACCAGTTGGATTGTTTAGCTTTTAAGCGTGCCTCCATTGCACGACAGTGCTGGAAGAAGCGGCGCAGTTGGTGGTTTGTTAATGGAGGTCTAGCATTTGCCATTTCTTTGACCAATGGCTCAATAGTATTTCTGGTGACAAGCTCTATCCGTAAATAGTCCTGATGGTCAAAATAGCCATTTTGAAGATAGTTTTCTTCACATAGTTCCTGCCAAACCTCATCAATCGTTTTTTCATTTCTATCATTTCTATCATTGCCTTTTTGCTGACTATGAGGGTTTGGTCTTCTTTCTGGCTCTCCTTGTTGCTGTGGAGAAGGATTTTTAAGTGAACTAAAAGGATTGTTGAAAGGTTTTTTAGTCATTACTTTTTTCCTCTCTGGTTCGTGTAGCTGTGAGTGCGTAGCGGGTTATTGCTGGCAAGTACTGAGTTTCTATGTTTTTCAGGCTGTCAAAATCTTTGATGATTCTGTTTGCCCATTGTCGGAGTTCGACTTTTTGCAGATTTTGGTCTTTAAGAGTGGGATAGTTACGGGCTACGTGATAGGCAAGCCGAGCTGTAGCAATAGCCTCTTCACTACTGTTTTGACGCATTTCAGCCAGTCTCAGCAAGGTGTAGAGCCAACCACGCTCCATTACTCCCGAAGATATCCACTTGGTCAACTGTTTTGCGCTATCAACTATTTTTTTATGGTTTTTCCATTTCCATATTTGGCCAAAAGCTGCTATCTGGTCTCGGCCTTCAGATTTAGTTTCTGTTTTTAAGATTGCGTCCAAGCCTGAAATCTGTTTTGCATCTTCGAGTAGTTCTTCAGCTTTCATCACGGCAAACTTTATTGGGCGTTTTGGTTTAATAAGTGCAAAACCACCACTAAGACTCAAGCTGCGTGTATTGAACTGTTTGAAAAATCTACTCTGTATGTTTCCAGCAAAATCTAACAGAATATCCCAAGAGCCAACTAGCAGCAGGTCATCACCACCCGAAAAGACTGTGTAAATACTATCCTTAAAAGTAGATTCGGTCTTTGAGTTGATAACCTGTGAAAAGAAGCGGTCACACTCTTCACTAAAATTTTTTAGCGGTTTCAGTTGGGTTTCATTCTGTAGAAGTTTTGAGATGTGAAGACCCATCTTGTCACCATCCATCTTGAGCACTCCCAACAACTTATCGCCCGTTGACTTTTCAGCCAACTCTACAAACTCTATTGGCTGATTATTTGCCGTTGGTATGTGACGAGCAAGGCGGCGCGACAAAAAGATAGATTTGTGTTGCAAGTTGTTCTGCTTGCCTTCAAGCGAGATTAGACTATCAGTTTGATTTATATTTGACTCAGTAGTCAAAAAGGTTACATGTGACCCACAGATTGAAAAGCTTTTGTCTAATTGATTGTCTGAGACTACAGCCCATTTTGCAGAAGGGAGTTTTTTGCCTATTTCGCGGTCATCGTGGCAGCGTGCACAAACACGACTTATAGTTCCATCGTCATCGTCTTCAAATTTTGCTTCACCACGATGGCATATCTGGCAAGGATGGCCCAGAGCTTTTAATACTAGCTTTTCTACTTGCCATTGACTTTCTGAAATAACAGTATTTTTCCAAGCTTGCCGTTTTTCTCTGTCAAGCTTTTTCATTACCTTACTGTAACTTTCAACTTCATTACTTGACTTTGTATCTATTGCTAGAAAAAACTTTAATTCTGCTCTAGTTTCAGACATCAACCATTCATCTATCTCTTTATGTATAAAGTTAACTAGTTTCTGTTGATCTTCATTTAGTGTAGAGCCTCGTAAGACAAACTTTCCGGCATTACATAAAACTATATGACTATCATTCCAATTTAAGGTTTTTAAGATACGGATTACTATTACGGAGACTAGCA
>JAEUQL010000189.1 GCA_016789295.1 Blastocatellia bacterium
AGTGTAAAACTGTTGGCAGAAGCAGTAGAAGCATACAAGCAAGCCTTGAGTGTTAGAACAAAGGAAGAGTTACCCCAGCAATGGGCAACAACACAGAACAATTTGGCATACACTTACTTGCTGTTAAACGATCCATTAAATACTGTAGAGTGCTACGTCAATGTTTTAACTGTCTACCCGAAAAATAGGAGGGCTTATTTAACAGTAAGCTTGCTTACCCAGAATTTTCTTTTTGATTATGATGGGGCATATAGAAATAGCCAAAAGTGGCTTGAGCATTCACCAGAAGACCTCTTTGCACAGGTTAGTTTTGCAGAACAGCTTTTCACTACAGGACGATTTTCTGACTGTGAAGGGCACTTGAAAACGTTATTAAACAGTAGAAATCTTGAGCCAAACCTTGAAATTGTACTGCATACAGTTCAAATTGCTAACAGCTCAGCATTAAACAAAACAGATAGTATCGATCTGCAAATAGCTAGACTAATAGAACTCATTCGTAAACAACCTGAACAGCTAGAGGTTAAGTGGCTTTTTTATGGAATGAAGAATTTTATCGGCAAGCATGAGAAACTATCTGCACACAGAGCTTGGCTTGAGAAGTTTTTGGATACTTTGGCAGATACAAACAGAGATTCTATAGTTTCTGGTCTGCAAAAGGTTCAAAAAGATTTCAAGTGAAAGTTAAAGAATACGTCTGAGACCTTCTTCTATAGTGATTTTGGGTGTCCATCCAAGTTCACGCTCTATTTTGGCTAGATCTGTGACGTAGTGAATCTGTTCTTTAACAGCTTCTTCGCTAAGTGTTAGGTTTGGTTTTTGCCTTGATAGACGACCTAATAATCTGGTAAGTTCATAGAGCGTTATCGAGTTTGCTTCTCCTCCTCCAATATTGTAAAGCCCTGCATCAATATGGCTATCGATGAAGCTTTCAAATGCTGATGCAAGATCAGTAACGTGAAGAAGATCTCGACGTTGTTTTCCTAACATCTTGAGGTGCAAAGGTTTTCCATTAATTATTGAATCGGCAAAAAACGACACAAAGCCCCCACGATTTTCAGGGCTGGCTTTTGCATAGATGGTTGAGAGTCTAAAAATAGCGTGGCGAACTTTTGCTTTGTTGCAGTAAAACTGAACATACTTTTCTGCAATCAGTTTTGACCATTCGTATGCACCTTGTCCAATATATTCCGTGCTACAAGTCTCAGGAACAGTGTTGTACTTATCTACGTTATTGCCATACACGTCTTTTGTTGAACAGAAGATGAAAATCTGACCTTCACGCAAGCTCTGCAACAGGTTCAATGTGCCATTAACATTTACTTCAAAAGTCCTGTTTGCTGCTTCGGGTCGTTTATCAACTAGTGCTGCCATATGTATCACTACATCAAAGTCAGCAATCTTTTTTACATCCTCTATGTTGGAGATTATGTCAAACCCAGAGCGGCGTGACAGGTCAGCCGCTTCGAAATATGATTTCACATGTGAGCCTAAATAGCCGCTTCCACCTGTTACAACTACATTCTTCTTTTTCATAGTCTCTCTATTTCCAATAACTTAACTCATTTTTGAGAGTCTGTTAGCAGTTTATAGCCTTCTGATCTTGCAACATAAGTTGCTACAGTAATGTCTCCAGCTACGTTGAGCGTGGTTCTACACATATCCAATATTCGATCAACACCAAGGATGATTGCAATTAGTCCTGGATTGATATCTAGTGATGCTAAAACTCCAATGATGAATGGAATAGAGCCAGATGGTACGCCAGCCGTTCCTACACCACCGAGTATTGCTAGATAGACTACCATCAACTGTTGTCCAATAGTCAAATCTATTCCAGCAAGCTGTGCAATAAAGAGTACTGTAACTCCTTCATAAAGAGCTGTACCATTCTGGTTTGCTGTTGCTCCAACTGTTAGTACAAAAACGTTTATTTGTGATGGAATACCAAGATTCTCTTCTGAAACTTTAAGTGCTGTTGGAAGTGTTGCGTTTGATGATGATGTAGAAAAAGCTGTGAGCATAACAACTTTGATTCTACGAAAGAACTCTATAGGTGATATTTTTGATAGCAGTGCAACTGAGAGTGAATAGACTCCAAACATATGAAGTGAAAGCCCAAGAAGTACAGTCAGTACAAACCAAGCAAGTGCAGCAAGTAGGTCTAGGCCAAACCTTGCTGTGTTGGTAAAGAGTAAACAGGCAACTGCAAATGGGGCAATATTCATTATTATTTCGACAATCTTTGCTGTTATTTCATAGGCTGCTTCAAGAACTTTGAGAAGAGGGGCTGAAGTTTCTGTTGGAACTAGCGTGATAGCAACTCCGATCACAAGAGCGAAAAACATCAAATGTAGCATATTTGGAGTTTCAGAAGAGATTGCAGCAGCAGGATTTGAAGGGACGATGGTTTTGACTACTTGCATCATAGGTGAATCTTTTGATGCATCATTCTTCTTCAGATCTTCAACACGTTTAGAAGCATCAGAGCCATAGCGTTCTGAGAGCATTTTTGCAGTATTGGGATCTATGCGTTTACCAGGCTTTATGGTGTTAGCTAAAGATAGTCCAATAACAACTGAAATAGCTGAAATGACTAGAGTGTATCCAAAAGACTTAAGTCCAATACGACCAAGTTTGCGCACATCTCCAACTCCTGCAACTCCAACAATCAAAGAAGAGAAGACAAGAGGTACAACGATCATCAGCAAAAGTCTTAAAAAGAGAGTTCCAGCAGGTTCGGTTATATGTCTGATTATCCAAGCTATACGTTCATCATTGCCACCGAAAATATAGTTAATTCCAACCCCTGCTGCAGTTCCAACAAGAAGTCCTATCAGAATACGTGTATGTAAAGAAAGTCGTTTTTTATCTATCTTTTCCACCAGTCATTACCTCTTTTTGAAGTTTTGTTGATCTAGCACTGTTGTTTAGCCCTGTTATGTCGTCTCTTGCCGCTAATTTTTCGTCACTGAGCCGAAAGCCTTTTTACCAAAAGAAGGAGTCTTGTACCTTTTGGCTCTAGTAAATAAACAGAAAGCCGATACGAAGAACTAGAATTTTAAGGAGAACTATCAAATGAATGAGAAACAGTTTAGTGAAAAATTGGTAGATCAGAAACCAAAACAGGCCAACAGACTAATATTTAAGCAGAAGAAAGTGTTAATTGTGTTGACTCTATTGTTTGCTGTTGCACTAATTGGCTACGCTCCACGAATCTTCAGCCACGCCGAAGATATTGTTACAGACATTGGTGCTCACAGTACATTCCATTATGAACTGACTCGCATTTTAGCTGTTGGTACAGGTTTCTGTAAGTCTGATGCTGAAACTATTGCTGTAGCAAACGAGGCAACCGATGTTGGAAGTTTTACTGGTGAAAACGGCTACTCTGTCCAGATCAGGCACACTAGCCGGGTGGGTAATAACTCTCCTTATTGGCACTTTGCACGTCGTGGTGCTGAATACCTGAGAGTTAGCAATTCATTAGTTACAACTCCGCCAACTAGCGCAGAGACGTGTGACTATTTTGCAGCAACTAACATGCAATGTCCAAAAGATAGTAATGGGCAGTGGATACCAGAACTCGATGGCATTACAAACTGGTCACTTTACGGAGCCAACAGTTTAACTCCTCCAAATGGCAGAGTGCCCCAATTCTCCACAGATGGTGGAGCAACATTCTCAACTGTACAAGGAAGGACGTTAACTTCTTTGGGTCTCTATCTTCACTCTTTGACAGACTCATATTCACACGAAGCGTGTATGCAAGTAGCCAAACTACGGTCACACCAAAACACACCAACAGAATGTAATGCTAACAATTGGCACATACAACTAGAATATGGAAATAGTAGTAGTGAAGCTGGTGTTCAATACACAATTACAGCAGGCACAGCAGCTTGGAGAGCAATGAACAATTTCCGTGCAATAAACTTTCCAAATATCAGCCCTGTATGGACTGAGTCACAGGCTGTAAGCTTTATTACTGCTTGGGCACAGATGAACAATGCACAAGACCGACGTAACTATGCTGTCAGTCAATACAATTCATTTAGTGGCTGTATAAGATAGGATACCTGCTAGGTGAGTCTTATGCTAAATTAACAAATGTTAGAGCAGAACAACTTTCAGGCGAGACTGAAGTTTGAGCAAATAGCTTAAGCTTCAGTCAATAACCAAGCAAGGAGATCATCAATAGAGTTGAAGTCAAAGATTGCTTCACCAAAAGACTCAAGACCATCAACATCTAGCTTCTTTACGGCTTCTTCTACTTCTGTTGGCACAGAACCAAATCTCTTTTGTAGCTGCTTCAATATCAACCTCTGCTCATGGGCTAGTCCTTCTTTCAACCCTTCTTCTTTGGCTAACCTCTCAACACTAGTAACATAAGATGACATAGCTCCTCCTTTTATCTGTGTTGCTTCTTGTTTGAATTTCATCTCTAAAGGCTTTGGTAAGTTTATTAATGCTCGGATAAATGATGTAGTTATGTCTGCTAATTTTTACAAACCTCAAGCATATAACCATGATAATGCTCATGTTGCTCAAGCATTATTTCAAACTCTGCTACCTGTCTATGAACTTGCTTAAGCTCTTTTTTTAAGAGGTTAAAGAGTAGGATTCTTTAAGAATCTTACTGGAAAGAGAGAAAGAGTAATGCTGTTAGTAGTTAAGCAGTCTTGTTTAGAGATTCCTGTTTCAAGACTTTAATCTTCAGTGCTCTATCAAGAATCTGGTCAGACAGTTCTCGTTTTGTCATCAATGGTAGGTCTTGTCTCTGACCATCTTTTGTTATAAAAGTGGCGCGGTTTGTATCCACATCAAAACCTGAGCCTTCAGCTTTTACATCATTAGCCACTATCAGATCGAGATTTTTTGAGATAAGCTTTTTCTCTGCGTGTTCAATAACTTTTTCTGTCTCAGCAGCAAAACCTATCAGGATACGATCCTCTTTGATTTTACCTATTGAAGCTACAATATCATCAGTCTGTTCCAAAGTAAGAGAGAATGTCTCACCACTTTTTTTGATCTTTTCTTTTGCAACTCTGTTTGGGCGGTAGTCACACACAGCCGCAGCTTTGATGATGATAGTTGACTGAGGTATGTGGTTGTGTACAGCATCAAACATATCTTTTGAGGTGACTACGTTAACAACAGTTATACCATCAGGAGGCTGCAAAGATACTGGCCCTGTAATTAGCGTCACTTTTGCTCCACGATCTCTTGCTGCCTCAGCAAGAGCATACCCCATCTTGCCCGATGAGCGATTGGTTATAAATCTTACTGGATCGATATATTCTCGTGTTGGTCCTGCTGTAATTAAAACAGATTCTCCCAGAAAATCTCTATTTGGTGAAAGAGATGAAAGTCTTCTTTTTTGAGAGAGTGTAGCTAGTTCTACAGCATGCTTTGCTATCAAGTCTGTATCTGCAAGCCTACCTTTGCCTTCCATTCGACAAGCAAGATAGCCTGACTCTGGTTCTATGAATTCTACTCCACGGTGTCTCAATTTCTGAATGTTTTCTTGAGTAGCAGGATGCTGCCACATCACAACATTCATTGCTGGTGCAATGAGCGTTGGTGCTGGTGTAGAGATGTAAAGTGTAGATAGAAAGTCATCAGCTATACCATGGGCAAATTTAGCAAGGATATTTGCTGTAGCTGGAGCAACTAATAGTAGATCGATCTTTTGTGCAACTGATATATGAAGAATCTCAGAATCTTCATTTGTATCAGAGGTTTCTGTGATGACTTGCCTACCAGATAGTGCTTGAAATGTTAGTGGTTGAATAAAACTAAGTGCATTGCGGGTCATTACAACATCTACTTCTGCACCAAGTTCTTGGAGTGTTCTCAAAATCTGAGCAGCTTTGTAGGCTCCTATACAACCTGTAACACCAAGTGCTATCTTGACAACCATCTTGTGCTATCTCCTTTGGAAACTGTTAACTATTTCATTAAGTTGCTCTTTCAGCCTGTTGGGACGTTGTCTTTCAGCTATGACAATAGAAGCAAGCAGGGCAGTAGCAGATTCGAGGTCATCATTTATGACAACATAATTAAATTCTGTATAATGAGCTACTTCAGCAGCAGCAGCAGCAAGGCGTCTTTCGATTACTTCAGGCTTGTCAAGGTTGCGGCTTTTCAATCTTTCGGCAAGCTCGTCAAACGATGGAGGAAGAATAAATATTAAGACTGCATCTGGCATTAGTTTCTTAATCTGGCAGGCTCCTTGAGTATCTATGTCGAGAAGAATGTCTTTGCCTTGATGAAGAGCTGCACTAACAGCATCTTTTCCTGTTGCATAAAAGTTTGTATAGACTTGTGCCCATTCTAAAAATTCCTCACTTTCACGCATACTTTGAAATTCTTCCATGGATATAAAGAAATAGTCTTTGCCATGAACTTCGCCTACTCTAGCAAGTCTTGTAGTGTAAGAGACAGAAAAGTCAACTTCTGAAACAGTTTCGCGCAAGCGTTTTACAAGAGTAGACTTTCCAGCACCCGATGGGGCAGTAATAACTATGAGGTTACCAAGCCTTCTACTTCTATTTTTTTCATTCGACATTTTGACATTGCTCTCTCAATTTTTCGATCTCGGATTTTATCTCAATAGCAAGACGCGAAATCTCAAGCTCTCCAGATTTTGACAAGATGGTATTGGTTTCGCGGTTCATCTCTTGAAGTAGGAAGTCAAGTTTTTTACCTGCTTCTTCTCCAGATTCCAACACTTGCCGAAATTGTATTATGTGGCTTTTGAGACGTGCTATCTCTTCTGTAATATCACTACGCTCAGCTAGATATGCGGCTTCTTGTGCAAGGCGTGTTTCATCAATAGTAGCAGAGCTATTTCTCAAAAGCTCTTGTATGCGCTTTTGTAACTTTTCTGTGTAGAGGGGCAGAATTTGATCTGCAGAAGCTTCTATCACAGGAATGGAGAAATCGATCAGAGATAAGTGTTTTTCAAGTTCAATAG
>JAEUQL010000018.1:0-2080 GCA_016789295.1 Blastocatellia bacterium
AGAAGACTGAGTTTGAAGAGACTTTGAGAGTTTCTTTAGCTCAACAGAAGACTGAGTTTGAAGAGACTTTGAGAGTTGCTTTGGCTCAACAGAAGACTGAGTTTGAACAAGCTTTAGCGCAGCAAGAAGTCAAATTTACTGAAATGCTCAAAACTGAGATAAACAATCTCAGAGCAGAAATGGTGGAAGAGTTTAAGCAGGTTAAGCGAGAGTTTAGAAATATTGATAGAAGATTCTCTCAACTTAATAAAGACATTGGGGATATAGCAGTAAGGTCATATGACCTCGAAGACAGAGTAGAACAGATAGAAGCAAAGCTAAAAGCTAGCTAGCCTCTATTTTTTGAATCTCTCTTGAGTTTAATAGGCTAACAATTTTTAATGGTAGGTAGATGAAAAAAAGAAGCCGTTATTGCTAACGGCTCTTTTTACTGCTTAATTTTGAACTTTCTTAATTGATGCGCCCGGCACGACTCGAACGTGCGACCTTTTGATTCGTAGTCAAACGCTCTATCCAACTGAGCTACGGGCGCGACTGAAAAAAGGAATGGCTAGAATAACCAAAGAAAGCTTTTGTGTCAACTTTTTTTTTCTACTTTTTCTACTTTTTTCCGGGCTATTTGATAGAGTCAGTGGTGTAAGGTTAGTTTAGTACTAACTTGAAATGGTTCAGATTAGCAGTTTATAAAGAGCTACTTCTGTTGCTGCAATAAAAGCCTTTGCCATCAGGAAATTAGTCACTGATGGTTGCTATAGGATCAAGTTTTCCACAAGAGGCAATAGCTGTATTACCTCAATTTCTCCAATCCAGCGATATGAAGGCTCAAAGAACTGAAGAGCTTGCGTCCGTCTGTTCCTCCTAGCAGATCTTCTGAGATTCTTTCTGGGTGGGGCATAATCCCTAAAACATTCTTCTCTTTGTTAAGGATACCTGCAATACTGCTTATCGAGCCGTTTGGATTGAATTGGCTGCTAACCAGTCCTTCTTCACTGCAGTAACGAAAGACTATACGATTTTCGCGTTCTAGTTCGGTTAATTCATCATTTGTACAGAAATAGTTACCTTCAGCGTGTGCAATTGGAAGTTGGATGATCTGGTGTTTGTTATATTGACCGACAAATGCTGAAGAGTTGTCTTCAACTCTAAGGCTTACAAAATCACAGATGAAGCGAAGGTCTTTATTACGAAGTAGCACTCCTGGAAGCAGCCCTGATTCACAAAGTATCTGAAAACCATTGCAGATACCCAAGACAAAACCGCCTCTAGCAGCAAACTCTTTGATAGCCTGCATTACAGGTGAGAAGCGGGCAATGGCTCCACAACGAAGGTAGTCGCCATAAGAAAAGCCACCTGGAAGAATGACTACATCACAGTCATCCAAGCTTGTGGAGCGATGCCATATAAACTGTACTGGCTGACCGATAACCTTACTGACTACGTGATAGGTATCGTGGTCGCAGTTTGAACCAGGGAATATTACAACACCGAACTTCATAGCTGATCCAACTCCACACGATAGTCTTCAATTACAGGATTAGAGAGAACCTCTTTAGCAAATCGTTCTACCTCATTTTGAACATGAGCTAGATCGGCTGTTGTATTGATGTCTATTTCAAAATACTTGCCTTGGCGAACACCATTTATAGAGTTGTAGCCAATAGTTTCGGCAGCGTGGTGTATGGCTTTGCCTTGAGGGTCGAGAACACCTTTCTTTAGAGTGACATAAACTTTAGCTTTCATGCATCTCTCCTATTAAAAACTCTGTCAAATATGGCATCAACATTTCTCAGTTGAACTTTCAGATCGAAGACACTATCTATCTGCTCTTTTGAAAGTACTTTGCAAATCTCTTGGTCTTCTAAAACAAGTTTGTAGAAGTCTATGTTTTCATCCCAGACACGCATAGCATTTCTTTGGACTAGTTTATAAGCTTCTTCACGAGTCAGGTTATGGCGTGTGAGTTCAAGTAGTAATTGGCCAGAAAAAGTTATCCCATTAAGTGATTGAAAATTTTCCATCATTCTTTCTGGAAAGACTACCAGTCCAGCTATGAGCCGTTCTGTACGTGAAAGTAGATAGT
>JAEUQL010000018.1:2090-16610 GCA_016789295.1 Blastocatellia bacterium
CGAGGCCAGATCGGTCGCCTTGGCCAGCATGTAATCGACGAGACTGCAGCTGTCGGGAAGGATGATCCGTTCGACCGATGAGTGTGAAATGTCGCGTTCGTGCCAGAGGGCAATATTTTCAAAAGCAGCTTGAGCATTTGAGCGCACGACACGTGCCAATCCGCATATCTGCTCTGAGACTATGGGATTGCGTTTGTGAGGCATAGCAGAAGAGCCTTTCTGTCCGCTACCAAAAGCCTCTCGTGCTTCGCGTACTTCGGTACGTTGTAAATGTCTAACTTCAAGCGCAATTTTTTCAAGTGTTGCAGTTGTTATTGCAAGGGTAGAAAGTAGTTCGGCATACCGGTCACGCTGTATGACTTGTGTTGAGATAGGAGCAGGAGTTAGACCAAGCTTGCTGCAGACACGGTCTTCTATATCAGGGTCTAAATGAGCAAAAGTTCCAACTGCACCAGAGATCTTACCAACACTGATTGTCTCTTTTGCGCGGTGTAGGCGCTCAATGTTACGGCGATTTTCAGCAAAATATAGAGCCAGAACAAGACCAAAGGTAGTAGGTTCGGCGTGTATGCCGTGAGTCCTGCCTATCATGACGGTGTTTTTGAACTCAAAGGCTCTTTTCTTAAGAGTTTCAGACAGCAGCTCGGCCTTCTTAATAACGATGTCTGAAGCATCTCTCATCAGTAGAGCATTGGCTGTGTCTACAACATCTGAGGATGTAAGTCCAAAGTGTACATAGCGCGACTCAGGGCCAATATTTTCTGCTAGGCAAGTAGTAAATGCTATAACATCGTGGCGTGTAATCTGTTCAATCTCATTTATTCGGGTAACATCAAATTTTGCACGTTCTTTGATGACTTCGACAGCGTCTTTAGGAATAATGCCAAGCTCTGCCTCGACTTCACAGACAGCGATTTCGACATCGAGCCATTTTCTAAACTTGCAATCTTCACTCCAAACAGCTCCCATTTCGGGCAGTGTATATCTAGGAATCATAGTTCAATCCAACCTAAAGGACGATCATGGTGAGCAACCTTGATCTTCTCTTGTTCAATAGCGGCAAACAGTGGTGTTCTTGCTGAAAGAGCCTGTTGTGCAGCTAGAGTTGCTATTTCAGGATGATTATTTTCTCTGCTAAGGTGTGCAAGAACGATATGCCTTGCCGAACCATCATAATCTTCTCTAAGAAATCTTGCCATCTCCTCATTTGAGAGATGGCCTTGTCGGCTCATAACGCGCTGTTTAAGAGACCATGGATAAGGGCTTGATTTAAGAAGCTCAACATCGTGGTTTGCTTCAAGTATGAGCGCGTCACAACTGCGCAGTTCATAAGCAACGTGAGATGGTATGTGACCAAGGTCTGTAACTATGGCAATCTTGACCCCACGAGATTCTATGCGAAACAGTACTGGATCGACCGCATCGTGAGGAGTTCTTACAGGAACAATTTTGACGTGGTCTATTTCAAATGGTTGACCTGGCTGTACTTTTTCAGCTATGTCTATTTCGGGTCGGTCTCTTTTGAAAACCTTTGCAGAAGCAAGTGTTGTAGGAGAGATACAGATAGCTATATTTAGGTTTTTTGCTAGAGTAGCTAAGCCACGTATATGATCTGTGTGTTCGTGAGTGATCAGAATAGCTGATATATTCTCTATGGATTCATTGATAGAGGAAAGTCTTTTTGCAAGCTCTTTTGCCGTTAGGCCACAATCGACAAGTATTCTGGTTTCGCCAGAGACTACAAGTGTTGCATTTCCTGTACTTCCGCTACCTAGAATGTTAAAGCGCATAAAATTTCGCTGATGACCTTTTAAGTCAAGAAAGTCTAGTAAGAAAACCGTGTAGGTTAGCAGGCAAGGTGCTCACGGTCAAGCTTGAGTCTCTCGGTTGGTGCCAAAATGGCTACTGCTATCTTCTCTTGGTCAAATATAGTCTTTGCAATAACGATTAAGTCTTCAACTGTAACTGCGTCAATTCCTGCAAAGGTCTCTGCAAGTGCAATATGGTGACCAAAGAAAAGCTCGCTTTCGGCAAGGCTACTCATGTGGCTTGTAACAGACTCTAGGTCAAGGATCATATTGGCTTTGATCTGATCTTTTGTTGCTTGTAGCTCTTTTTCGCTTACCAGTTCAGTTTTGAGCGTTGTAATCTCTTTCATCACCAAGCTTATTGCTTTTTTGACATTCTTGTTTGCAACTGCCATGTAGACTGCCAAGCATCCAGCATCGGTGTAGAGGTTGAGGTTTGAACTTACTGAATATGCAAGGCCGTGTTCTTCTCTCACTTTCTGAAAGAGCCTTGAGCTAAGACCACCACCAAGGATGGTATTAAATATGCTACAGGTATAACGTTCTTTTGAGCATATTGATGGGGCAGGTGCTCCCAGAATTATCTGTGTCTGTTCAAGGCCACGCTTTTTCTTAATAACTATTCTGCTTTCTTCTTTTGGAGGTTGTTGAGAGAAGGTAGTTTTTAATGGAGTGAGCAAGCCAAAGTAGTTATTGGCAAGGTCTACTATCTGTTGGTGTTCAATTCTACCAGCCGCCGTTATCAGTAGATTAGCAGGGTTATAGGCTTGTTGGTAGTAAGCAACTATCTGATCTCTACTGAGAGCATTTACTGTCTCTATAGTGCCAGCAATTGGTCTTCCAACTGGATGGTTTGGCCAGAAAGATGAATGAAATAGTTCTGATACAAACTCTTCCGGGCTGTCTTCTGTCATCTTAATCTCTTCAATGATGACGGCTCTTTCTCTTTCTATCTCGACAGAATCAAAAGTTGGATTTACAAGTAGATCTGCAACAATATCAAAAGCTTGAGATAGGTTATTTTTCAGTACTCTGATACAGAAGCCTGTAAACTCGCTTGTTGTAAAGGCGTCGAGGTTGCCGCCAAGGATGTCGGCTTCAAGGGCTATCTGTCGTGCAGTTCTATTTTGTGTTCCTTTGAAGACTGTATGTTCAATAAAGTGGGTTATACCATTTTCTTGAGCTTGTTCGTGGCGCGAGCCTGCTTTGACCCATATTCCAAGGCTCACAGAGCTTACGTGGTCTACTTTTTCAGTAACAACTATAAGACCATTTTCTAGAACTGTCTTTTGGATATTGGAGCTAGAACAACCATCAGTGGCTACAGCAGTCAGATCAACCATTTATCTTTGAAAAATCTTTTTTGAAAAGTTTAAAAATATTAGAAAACTAAACGTAGCATAATGGGATCAAAATAGACAACAACCGTCTACAAGTCGAATATGCTGTGCTACACTTTGCACGGTTTTGAGCTTAAAGGCTGTAAACTTTAGCAACCGTTGTTTACAATTTTACATCCTTGGTTTACATCTTGGGTTGTATTGGTCAAGTAGGTTTAGAAGCTTGAAAAATGGTGGTGTGATGGAGACTTCGTTATGTTGAAGGAACGAATGAAGGGTCGGATTGTAAAGAATTTTTTCAAAAAGTTCAGAAGAGTGTTTTTGCAAGGAGTTGCTATAGATCTAGGAACTGTTAACACTCTCATATACGTTGAAAAGCAGGGAATAGTCTTAAACGAACCCTCCGCTATTGCTATAAACAAGTACACTGGAGAAGTCATTGCTGTTGGAAAAGAGGCAATGCTTCTTCTTGGCCGTGAGCCAGTTGACACTGTAGTACACAGACCAATGAAAGACGGCACCATAGCCGATTATGATATGGCTGAGAAGATGCTAGTTGAGTTTCTCAAAAGAACCAAAGTCCTAAAATGGAACAAGATGTTTCATATTGTTACAGCCACCCCAAACCTTGCTACTGGAGTTGAGCGTAGAGCACTAAAGAGTGCTGCAAGAGGTACAGGTGCTCAGCAAGTTACCCTTCTGGAAGAAGGGCTTGCAGCAGCACTTGGTGCAGGAGTGATGGGGGATGGTGCTCGTGCAGGAATGATAGTAGATATTGGTGGTGGTACAACAAACATCACTGTAGCTTCTGAATCAGGAATAATTCATTCTGCATCACTGAAAGCTGCTGGTAATGAGATGAATCAAAATGTTACTGATCTTGTGACAAAAAAGTACAGAATGATGATAGGTGAGCAGGTTGCAGAAGCAATAAAGATAGAGCTTGGAGCTGCTATCAACCTTGGTGAAGAACGTTACGTCAAAGTCATAGGCAAATCTGTTCCTGATTTCAAAGTTAAAGAATTTGTACTTGGTAGCTCTGAAGTTTCACAAGTACTGGAGAAGACTATACAAGCGATTATCGATGGTGTTCTCAATGTAATAGAGCAGACGTCCCCAAATGTGGCTGTGGATCTCTATCACCACGGAATAGTTTTGACTGGTGGTGGAGCATTGCTAAAGGGCTTAGAGGCACGTTTCAAACAAGAGGTAGAAATGCCAGTTAGAGTAGCTCCAAATCCGATGGAGTCAGTAGTGCTTGGAGCAGGAAAATTGCTAGGTTCACAGTCATTACTTGAACGTTACCAGCTACAAGAAGAGACTCTTGAATGGGAATCTGCCCCTAACTACAGAATGGCTAACTAGGTCTTTGTTGTAAAGAGCAGGTAGAGTCCACTGGCAGAGAATAGAAGGTTAGCACCCCAAGCAGAGAGCATTGGAGGGAGAATCTCATACCTACCCATCTGACCAAACATCTCCATTGCTCCCCAAAAAGCTATTGCAATAAATATACTTATTCCAACTCCTGCCAGTGCACCTCTCTTTCCTATTGTGAGTGCAAATGGTATTCCAAGCAGTGCCATGACTAGACAAGTTAAAGGACTGGCAAATTTTGTTTGTAGAGCAATCTCTAGATTTAATACATCTATTCCACTAAGCTTCAATTGTTCTATCTGTACTACAAGCTGACTGATGTTCATCTTGCTAGATTCAGGAGTCTGTTGCTTAAAGTATTCAGGTTTTTCAGGAATTTTTATTCTCAGCTCCTTAAATCTCTCTGCAGTTTTTACATCTACTCCTTCAAAAGTTCTGACGAATCCTTGAGCTAGTATCCATTCTTGGGTAGCTGCATCCCAGCTTGCTTCATTGGCAGAAATACGTCGTGTGAGGCTACTACGTTGCTCGTCGAGTTCGTATATAGCTATTCCAGCTATCTGGTTTTTCTGATGGTCGAAGTGGCGAAAATGTATCAAGCGGTTTTCTTGAGCAAGGAACCAGGTTCTGTTAGCTTGGTAGAAGGTTTGTGCTGGAAGATTTCCACCTTTGATGACATAGCGTAGATATTCTTGTCTACGGTTAGTGAATGGCAAGACATATTCTTGTGATAGAAACAGAAACCCTCCCATCACTATTGAATAGAGGAGTACTGGCATAGCCAATCGGTATAGACTTTGTCCACTTGCATTTAGTGCAACCAGTTGACTAGTCTTACCAAATAGACCAAAAGTAACAAGAACAGAAACAAGCATGGCAAAAGGTGCTGTATAGTGAAAAATTTGTGGTGTCAGGTAAACCAAATAGCCAAAGACTATATCCGATTTTATCCTATTTTCAAAGATGTTATTTGTTAGATCAAAAAGAGTAAAAATCAAAAAGACAGATGTGATACCAAACAGCACCATAAAGAAATACTTTGTAACTTCACCAAGTAGCATTCGGTCTATAAGTCTTGGAAAACCAAATGTCACACGATGGGCAATTGATGGTATTTTTTCGACACTCTTTTTGTCTGTAGAGAGTTTTCTAAAGAACTCAAATATGGGATTAAATTTACTGATAAACCAAGCAGCAGAGTCTGTAATCTTCTGATATCTGGTGAGAAAAAGGGTACCAATAAGAGTAAATGTAAGATTTGGCGACCATACACCAAACACCACAGGGACTACACCCTGCCTTGCAAGGTCTTCACCTACCATTACCATCAGATAATAAGATATGGTAACAACAATTCCTGTAACCATACCTGCAGATCTTCCACCACGAGAAACCGACAAACTGAGTGCAACACTTATTAGAGAAAAGACTAAACATCCAAAAGGAAGGGCAAACCTTTTTTGTATTTCAGTCTCCCAGCGTAATCTTTTTGTATTCTCTTCAGGCTGATTAGACTGCAGCAGCTCTTCAACCGTCTTTGCTTCTGGTCTGTTGAGTGCTTCTCTAAGATTTTTATTTTCTCTATTCTCTAGCTCTTTCTGTAGCTCTTCTGTAGACTTGTCTGAAGTTTCATTGTTTTCATTTTGGCTATTAAGGTTAAAGCGTAGAGTTGTCTCTCCAAAAGATGATGCGGTAGCTTTGTTATGTTCCCTGCGCTTACGTTGGTATGCATCATAGATAAAACCTTCATAGAGGTGTAGTTCTGAAAGTTCGAGTGTCTGACCAATAATCAGCTCTCCGCTCTTCGCTACCATCACCCGTGGTTCAGAAGACTGATCTAGTTCTTCAGCTACAAATATTTGATGCCACTTTCCTGTCTCTTTGTTCAGGTCTCGAACGAGTATGACTTTCTGTGGGATGCTTTCTTCAAAAACCCCTGGCTTTACTTGATAACCAAAACCATCTAGAAAGAGCCTAGAACGGGTACTTTTGAGTGAGATAAGCGATTTAACTGCATCTGGGAGAAAATATCCAGTGTTGTACCAAGAAACGGTTGTTACCAAAAGCGAGAATACAAATACAGGTGTGAAAAGCCTCCATCGACTGATACCACACGCACTAAGTACTATTATTTCACTGTCACTTGATAATCTGCCAAGACCTATAAGAATACCAAACAGAAGTGAAATAGGAATTGTAAAGACAAATATTCCAGGAAGAAGACTAACAATCAGTTCTACTAGAGGCCAACTGTCGAGACCGCGTCTTGAAAATAGTATAAAAAGCTCTGAAAACCTGTTTGCTTCACGAGTAAAGATTATAGCTGTCAACAGAAACAGGCTCAGCAAAAAGTAGGGTAGTATCTCTTTAATTATGTATCTGTCTATTATTCTAAACATACTGGAATTTTAACTATAGCCAACTAAAAACTAAATAAAGTACGATAAGTAGAATAAGAAAGCAATAGTAGCAAACAGTAATCTACGGTCTACAAGGGTGAGCAGATGCAGAAACCTACAGAAATGGTTGTTTTGACAAATAGACAGAGAATGGGTGCTGCCATTATTCTAGTACTGTTGCTTCTGGCAGCTATTTTTTATCAAGCTTGTCAATAAAAATAAAAAATCTATTGGCCAATTTGGCTATCTATGAATATGAATCTTTCAACTCCTGATCAGTTATCTCCAAAGATTTTGGCTGTTGTAGGGCCTACAGCTTCAGGTAAAAGTGCTTTAGGCTTGGCACTAGCTGAAAAGTTAGACGGAGAAGTAATAAACCTAGATTCTGTGCAAGTTTACAAAGGTCTCTACATTGCCACAGCAAAGTTAACAGAAGAAGAAAAAAGAGGCATACCTCATCACTTGATAGATGTAGCAGAGCCTACAGAAAATTTCACAGCAGGCAAATTTGCAAGATTTGCTACAGAAAAAATATTAGAGATTGAAGGTCGTGACAAAAGAGTATTGTTAGTTGGTGGAACAGGTTTCTACTTGAAAGCACTTCAAGGTGGTTTATACCAAGAAGACACTCACACGGATCTCGATCTTAGAAAGAGACTTAAAGAGATTCTTGCTCGCAAAGGAGCCAAGCATCTGCATAAGCTATTGATGAGGCTTGATCCTTTAGCTGCAGAAAAGATAATGCCAAATGACTGGTCTCGATCCACAAGGGCTTTGGAGGTCTTTTTTCAAACAGGACAATCTATCACAAAATGGCAACAGAATATGCTGCCAGTTCCAGAGTTTGCAGAAAGAATAGAGATACTAGCTCTTTGTCCACCACGTGATATTCTTTATCAGAGAATAAATGATAGGGTTGATAGAATGTTTGCCGCAGGGCTAGTTGCTGAAGTTCAGTCTTTGCTAGATGTGGGAGTATCACCAGACGCCAAAGCTTTTGGAGCACACGGTTATAGACGTGTCGTAGAGTATCTAAAGAATGAACGTACTTTAGAATCGTGTATTGAGCAGACTAAAATAGATACAAGACACTATGCCAAAAGACAGTTGACTTGGTGGAGAAACACCGGTCGAGTGAAATGGCTCTATGGATTTGGTGAAGATGAAATGGTTATACAAGAGGCACTCTCTTTAATTTAGCCAAGAATTACAGATTTACTGCTGCTGGCTAAGTTGCAATCGAATCTTTCTTATTTGGGCTACGTGATTTTCACAGTGCTCTGCATAAAGCTTTACTACTTCAACAAGGCTGACTTTGCCTTTGTCTTGATGGTTGCCGTATCTGTCCCACGCATCTTCTTCTAGATCGCGAAAAAGTTCAGCAGTGGTTTTTCTCAGTAGTCTAAAAAGATCTACAGACTGGGAGAGGTTTCTTTTGCTGTAGTTGAGACGGCCTGCCCAATTGTCCTGGTCATAGCTAACAAGAAATGGCTCGTCATCTCCAAGAATAGCTCTAACCCTATGAGCACATACTATTTCACTATCACAAAGATGTATAACTATCTCTCTTATAGACCACTTGCCAGGGCCTGGACGAAATTCAATTTCGCTTTCACTAAGTCCATCAATACTTCGTTCAAGATTTCCTGGGCCAGACCGAAATCTTTCTAGCAATTCCCTTCGTTCGGCAGCATCTGCCATGCCAAATCCTCCCTTGATTGCATTTCGAGTTTCGCTATTGTAGCTTGGTAAGTCGAAAAGATCCACCCTACGTTGAACCCTCTTCTGTTGCCTGCAGAGATGAGAAATCACAACAACAGGCTATATATAAAGCCTTACAAAGAGTTTTGGGATGGTTCGGTAATGTCAGTTCATCACTTCATCAAAGGGGTACTAGTCTTAACCTGTGTATGGTTATGGGCAGAAGGTCAACAACTTTGAGGTGAATAACCTTGACTTTTGAACACATTTTTAGATATTTTGCCCGTTCCTACTATTTAAAGAAAGGAGCAGAGCGAAAGTCACAACGCCACTTTCGCATAACAACTAATGAAGATCCACGAGTATCAGGCTAAAGAGTTGCTATCTAAATATGGAGTAAAGGTTCCAAGAGGCAAAAAAGTAGATTCAGTCAAAGAAGCTAGGGAAGTAGCCGAGAGTTTAGGACTTCCTGTTGTAGTCAAAGCACAGATACACGCGGGTGGAAGGGGCAAAGGTGGTGGTGTGAAGCTAGCCCGCACACTGGAAGATGCAGAAGAGGTTGCAGGCAAGATTTTGGGTATGCAACTTGTGACGCATCAAACAGGTCCTGAAGGCAAAGAGGTCAAGTGTCTCTTGATTGAGGAAGGGTTGAATATAAAACAGGAGTTTTATTTGGGTATAGTTATTGATAGAGCTACTTCTATGCCTGTCTTTATGGCTTCTGCTGCTGGTGGCATGGATATTGAAGAGGTTGCAGCAAAAGACCCAGATGCAATAATCAAAGAGTACATAGACCTTTCTGTTGGCTTTCAACCATTTCAGGCTAGAAAAATAGCTTTTGCTCTTGGCTTGCCGCCTGAAACGATCTCAAAAGCAGTAGCTTTTATGCGTTCACTCTTCAAAGCCTTTGTTGAATTGGACGCTTCTTTGATGGAGATCAACCCATTTCTTTTAACACAAGAAGGTGAGCTTTACGCTTTAGACGCAAAGGTCAACTTTGACGACAATGCGCTCTTTAGACACAAAGACTATGCATTGCTGCGAGACCTCAACGAAGAGGAGCCTTTGGAGATAGAAGCTTCAAAACACGACCTAAACTATATAAAGCTTGACGGTACAATAGGTTGTATGGTCAATGGTGCAGGACTTGCGATGGCAACCATGGATATCATCAAGCTTGCTGGAGCAGAACCGGCGAATTTCCTTGATGTTGGTGGTGGTGCTTCTCAAGAAAGGGTAGAGAATGCTTTTCGGATATTGTTGGCTGATCCAAAAGTAAAAGCTGTACTTATAAATATTTTTGGTGGAATAGTACGTTGTGATATGGTTGCTTCAGGTGTTGTTGAAGCAGCTAGAAAGATAGGCGTGACTATCCCAATGGTTGTAAGACTTGAAGGCACAAATGTAGAAAAAGGTAAGGAAGTACTCGCAAATTCAGGACTTAATTTCCTTTCTGCAGATGGAATGAAAGACGCTGCAGAAAAAGTAGTGGCAGCTTCTAACGCTTAAGTTGCCTTAACTACCCAAATATTTTCATTGGTGAGGGTTACAAGTAGTCTGCTACGACTTGTAACCCTTTCTACTTTTTGCAGTAAAAGGCTTTTGCTAAACAATCTGTTCACATATACTTCTACTATCCTGGAGTTAAACAGATGACAAAAAACTATATTGCTCTGGCAATACCGGGCTTTTTTACCTTTATACTTGCAGAGTACCTTGTTGCCAGGTGGCAGAAAAAACAGTATTACAGGTTTAATGATGCTGTTACTGACCTTAGTTGTGGACTTGGACAACAGTTGATAGGTATTTTTTTGAAAAGTTTCTTGTTTGGTATATACGTCTATGTCTATACTAACTTTGCAGTTTTCCATTTTTCATCAGAGTTGATAGCTTGGACAGTAGCATTTATAGGGGTTGATTTTTGCTACTATTGGTGGCACAGGATGAGCCATCAAGTAAATTTCATGTGGGCTTTGCACGTAGTTCACCACCAGAGCGAAGAATACAACTTTGCAGTTGCTCTCAGACAAGCTTGGTTTACAGGATTTACTTCCATAGTCTTTTATTTGCCGCTAGCATTTATAGGGGTTACTCCTGGCAAATTTGCTACTATGGCTGCTGTGAGCACTCTATATCAGTTCTGGATTCATACAAGGACTGTTGGCAAGTTGGGTTTTTTGGAGTGGGTGATAAACACTCCTGCATTACATCGTGTTCATCATGCCCGAAACAGAGAATACCTTGACAAAAATCATGGTGCTACTTTGATAGTTTGGGACATCATCTTTGGAACCTACTGTCAAGAACAGCAAGAGCCTCTTTATGGCACGGTTAAACCTTATGGCAGTTGGAACCCTATCTGGGCCAACTTTCATTACTGGAGAGATTTGATAGAGCAGACACGTCACACTAAGAGGTTTATAGACAAGATAAAGTTATGGTTTATGTATCCTGGTTGGAGTGCAGAGCCTACAGATGCAGTCGAGAGAAAAGATAGCACTGAAATAGAAACTCCACGCATTCGCTATGACACAAGATTACCAATAGGGCTAAATTTATACATAGCCTTACATTACATACCTACATTATTAATTTCAACTATAGTTCTTTTCTACAGTGCTGCTATGTCGCAATTTGAGCTTTTACTGACTGTCCTGATGATGCTTTTGACAGTGCTCATAGTAGGTGGGATATTTGAAAAGAGGTTTTGGGCATTTGCTCTAGAGGTTTTCAGGCTTTGCCTCTTTTCCATAGTGGCCGTTTGGATAAACTTACAGTATTCAACAGTTTTTGATCGGTACTATCTTTTTACTACTGTTCTATTTCTGGTCATATCTGCTGCTTGGTTCACAAGCTATAGAAAGCTTTTTGGGATATCTACAGCAGTTCTGAGGGAGAAAAAATGCTAAAGTCTATATTTTCGTTTTTGATTATTTTTCTATTTTCGATAAGTAGTTACTCACAAGAAAGAGTCGGTACGGTTAGCGATAAAAGTGGCAATAACTTCAAGGTTTCTACAATCTCTTTTCAGTTTGCAGAATTTCCAAATCAGTTTAAGAATGTTACTTCTCACATAGTTACCGTTACAAAAAACTTTGAAGCTACTATACCTATTTCCAGTCTAATTAGCATAGAGGGTGAGAGTGATAACTATCAGATAAAGTATCTTTATGATGGGGAAGAGAGGTTGATAACAGGGAAATTGAAGCCTGGAAAGTTTGTTTGCAAAAGTAGTTTTGGGAACCTCGAACTCAAATCAGAAAAGCTAAAACTCTTAGTTTTTGAACAGAAACCCTTGGAAGCCGATAAGACTAACCTTTCTGGATTGAAAGCTACAGTAGAGTTTACTGATGGCACAAAGGTAGGAGTTTTCAATATAAAAGTTCAATCAAAAAGAGTTATTTCAACAAGCAGAGTAAGAGGGTCGGCTGACCTTGTTGAAGCAGACCATTTCAACTTTTCCATAGGTGATTCAAATGTCGATGTCGATCTCAAGAATATAAAAGAGATAGAGTTTCAACAGAACCGAGCGGCTAGTGTTGTTATCAGGACAGGTGAATCTGCAACAGGAAAGCATTCTGTTTCTGGAATAGATGAATTGATAGGAATTGTAGGAAGTTTTGATAAAGGTGAGATCTTTTGCTCACTCAATAATGTAAAAAAGATAGTATTTGACTAGATGCAGACTAGAGTTACTGATTCCATAGTAGAGGCTGCTGAGTTTATAAATAGTGGAGAGATAGTAGCTTTTCCTACAGAGACTGTTTATGGACTAGGTGCAGATCTATTCAATCAGGAGGCTGTAGGAAAGATATTTATTGCAAAAGGTCGTCCTTCAGACAATCCACTGATAGCACATATTTCAGACCTTGCTCAATTGGAGCAGTTGGTTGAAAAAGTTCCTTCAAATGCCAAAAAGCTTATAGAGAAGTTTTTTCCAGGTGCACTTACGCTAGTTTTACCAAAAAGTAGTAGGGTACCTGCAATTGTTACTGCTGGACTTGATACGGTTGCAGTAAGAATGCCAAAGCATAAGTTGGCACAAGCTTTCATAAAAGAATGTCGCACACCGCTAGTAGCACCATCTGCTAATCTTTCTGGACGCCCAAGCCCTACAACTTGGCAAGCTGTGCTGAAAGACATGAACGGACTGATTGCTTGCCTCCTCAAAGGTGAACGTACAGAGTTTGGCCTTGAATCGACTGTAGTTGATTGCAGCAGAGAAAGGGCTTGCTTGCTACGTGCAGGTGGAATAGGTCTTGAAGACCTCAGATCAGTGCTACCAGACATAGTTGTAGGTAGCAACGAAGATGGAGAACCTGTCAGAAGTCCTGGAATGAAATATAAACATTATAGCCCTAAAGCAGAGGTTATAATTGTTGATAGTTGGACAAAAATATCTCCATCAGATAGCAAAAAAAGGGCATTTATTGGGTTTGAGAAAATACCAGAAAACTTTCTGCTTTCTTGTATCTGTAAAGACGTAGATGAGTATGCAAGAGAGCTGTTCCTTTTTTTTAGAGACTGCGATGATGCAGCAATAGATGAGATATATTGTCAAAAAGTTGAGCAGAAAGGGATTGGGCTTGCTCTTATGGATAGATTAAGGCGAGCAGCCCACTAACTTAGTAAAATTAAAAGTCTAATGATCTGTGTGTGACTCTGGCTCCAGTTGTATAGTTGTATGACTTATACTAAAACGTTCCCACAGAAGCTTATTCACATTCTGTAAGACTTTGTTGCACTGGCTTACGGGTCTGTCTTCAACCTCTATGTGACAACTTAGAGCTGTCACTTGCGACGATATAGCCCACACGTGTATGTGATGAACTGTCTTTACTCCTTCTACAGTCTTGATCTCTCTGGTTATATCATTGATTCTTATACCAGAAGGCGTTCCTTCCATTAGTAAGTTGACTGTTTCTTTCAGAATATCCCAAGCAGTCCATATTATCATTAGGCCAATTATTAGACTGATTACAGGATCGATAATATAAAAATTTGTGTATCTAATAATTATGCTACCAATGATTATGCCTACTGTTCCTGCAGCATCACCAAGCATATGGATGTATGCACTTCGGATAGTTATGTCGTTTTTACTCTCTTTGTGCAGCATTAAGCCTATTACTAGATTAACAATAAGACCTGAAATAGCTGCCCAAAACATTAGTCCAGCTTTCACATCGATTGGGTGCAGAAGTCTTTCAATGCCTTCATAAAAGATCCCGAAAGATAGTAGAATCAGAGAGGAAGAGTTGATGAATGCTACTAGTATACCTGCTCTGTGGTAGCCAAAAGTCTTGTGTTCATTTGCCGGTCTTTTTTGGAGCCATACAGAAAATAGAGCTAACACAAGTGCAAGCGCATCAGTAAAGTTATGTGCTGCATCGGAGATTAGAGCAAGGCTGTTTGCAAAGTAACCAACAACAACTCCAATTATTACAAAAAGTATAGTTAGGAAAACAGAGATTTTTAGCTTAAAGTCAACTTCTGTAGAATCGTCACTGTGAACTTTGCATTCTCTATGATCAGATGAGATAGAAGGTTTTAACACATGGAAATGGTGGTGATTTTTATCACAACCTTTCTTTGACTCAACAACTGAGCCTGTCTGATGCATCTGTTTGTGCATTTACTTTCTCCTTGTAGAGTTGTAGAAAACAGGCTGCAACTCTATTTTATTCAGAAAAAGGTTTTTGAGCCAGCATTGGCAGTAGTTAAGAGATCAAAATCTATCCTCTGGTTCGGGTTAGGAAACAGATTGACTTAAAGTGGTAAAAGCCTGATATTTTAGCTAGTCTTTTGCAACACATTAACACTTCTGGAGCAGTAGCCCAGAACTGAAGACAAGGAGATACAACATGTACCGTTACCTTCTACTACTACTTCTAGTTT
>JAEUQL010000018.1:16620-16853 GCA_016789295.1 Blastocatellia bacterium
ACAAAAGGATTTTTAAGTGTCAATTTCACCTGCAACACAGACAGTGAATGCAGGAAGAGTTGCAACCTACACTATCAGCACCCAGCGAATCAATGGACTCAACAGACCGATAAGCTTGTCGGTAATAGTATCTCCCAGCAGCCCAGATGTTACAGTTGCTCTGGCAAGTTCCACGGTTAGTCCTGGTGCAAGTACAACACTAACAGTAACAACTTCTCCTCAAGCATCTGCTC
>JAEUQL010000190.1 GCA_016789295.1 Blastocatellia bacterium
TACGCCTCTTCTAGTGATTCAGGACAGGTTTGACAAAGATGTTGAGTACGAAGATGGACTTGCTACGGTACAAGCTTGGCCTGGAGCAAAACTACTTACCACGGCAGGACTTGGACACCGCAAAATATTACACAACAGCGATGTAGTGATGAATGCTTTGAGTTTTATTCAAAATCCCGCTAATTTCGACCCTAGTGATGAGCTGATTTTTCTGGATGAAGATGAACGTAGATGCACTGGTTGTCAGAACCGTGTCCTAGAAAGCTGGCGTGGCAGCGAGAAGTATTGTTCCAGATGTGTATTTGAACGTGAGCTTTATGATCAAGTACTTAGGTGGGATTATGCCGAACAGACATCGAAGTAGTACCTGTTGAATACAGGACTAGTACCTGAAAACTCTGGTATGGTTGGGCTACTTGATAGAAATTAGTGACCCAACCATATATTTTCAGCCAAAGCTTTCTATCTTTACTACAACCACATCTGCTCAACTTCGATTTCAGTCACCCTAACTCCACGAGTCAAGTATTTGTGAATTGTCTCTACTTTTGGCCTAGAACTTTGAAGTTGTTCGAGAATAGTCTTCTTCTTAAATCCAAATACAAATCTTATTATTCTCAGCTCAAACCTTTTTAGGAAAACTTTGACTTCTACCATCTTGCAGAGACTCTCTTTACAAATAATGTTAAAGATACGTCTTCTGTGTCTTTTGGTAATGTGGGTTACTATAATCTTCTCTTCTGAGTTATATTTCATCTCACCACACTCTATCCAACAACTCGATATCGATATATTCATCTTTTCACTCTCCCGTTAAACTTTTGGTCTGTTCCTCTTTTAGAGCAAGCTTCGTGAAAAGCCACTTCTCTATTACTAATAAACGACATTCATACTGAAAAACAGACAAGAGATAAGAAACTTTCGTGCCAGACCGACATTTCGGCTGCTGATATAGTCATAGATAGAGAACTACAGTTGTAAGTGTTACATCGAAAGAGGTTGTGCATTGCTCGTAATTAGCTTTACATTACTGCCAAACTTGGCAGTAGCAGCGGAAAAGTGCCAAAACTGGCATTAGCGGTATACCTATTGTTGTCTGTTGTTAACAGAAAGGTTCTTCTGCAGAAACGTGATTTCGAGAGTGGGCCCTGTAGGATTCGAACCTACAGCCAACAGATTATGAGTCTGCTGCTCTAACCGTTGAGCTAAGGGCCCTTTGGCAAATTTTTCTTTAGTAGAACTGAAGAGGAGAGATAATAGAAGAAAATTTTTTCACACGCAAGATAAGAATGCATATTTCCTCCAAGTTTTTTCCGAAACTTAAATCAATGTCTTGTAGTGGGTCTTCTGTATTCCAAAAAGTAACCCTCTCATCTGATCAGTAGTAGTTTTAAGCTCATTGAAAACACTACGACTCGGTACACTCCTATTTTCTAAGTTCTCAATGATCAGTTGCAGAAGGGTAGAAAGGTCTTTCGAAACACCGAGTAGCTCAACAAAGAGCGTATCAAAGTCCTCTGAATCTGAAAGACTCTTCTCGTCGAATCGCTTACCTGCTATCGATTCAAGCAGATCTCTATTGGTGAAACTATCAAAGAGCTTTGCTAGCTTAGTTGAAGAGTCTGTCATTGGGCTTGGTTCTGCAGCAAGTAGCAAGACAGCGTCGAGATCGTCTTCTGTCGCGTTTAGAAAGACCTTCTTTAACTCTTGTTCTGTTATTGCTTTCACAGCCGACTCTAACTCATGAGCCAGTTCTAATACATTCTGCTGTCTGTCTTCTGGCTTCTTCTCCAATGCCCTCATTATTACCCCATTCAAAACAGCCGGAAGACCAGGCTTTACTTCATAAATAGGCTTTGGCTTTTCTGTTTTGTGCTTTGTCACTATGATAGAAGCCTTGTGCCCATCAAATGGCAATTTGCCTGTTAACACCTGATATAACATAACTCCTAGTGAGTATATATCTGCTCTGTGGTCTACATCTTGTCCACGACACTGTTCAGGAGACATGTAGAATGGGGTTCCTACAACAAAACCAGACTGTGTAAGCCTCATATCCTCTTCTTCTTCATCAAGATTCCCTTTGTATTTGGCAATCCCAAAATCTACTACTTTGACAACTTCTCGACCTTCGTACTGGTGTAAGAAAATATTTTCTGGCTTCAAATCTCTGTGAACAATCTGATTTTCGTGCACTACTGCAACTGCAGCACATACCTGATTCATTATCTGAGATGTTTCATTTGGAGAGAGAAACCCTTTCTCTCTAAGCCTCTGTTCCAAAGTCACACCTTCAAGAAGTTCTGTTACAACATAGACTATGTGGTTGTTTGTAATTCCAAAATCCATAACTGCAATGGCGTTTGTATGGCGCACTTTCATTGTGACTAGTGCCTCACGACGAAATCTCTCCACTGCAGCAGGATCACTAACTAGCCGGGGATGTATTATCTTTACAGCAACAGGAGCTTTCAGTTGTATGTGTGTTGCTCTGTATACATTACCCGATCCACCCTTAGCTATCCTCCTGTCTATGTGATACTTACCATCTACAACAAGGCCAACAAAAGGGTCAGAGTCTTCAGAAGCTAACAGCCGATGACCATCAAATACACAAAAGCTTGTGGAATCATCATAACTGCGCTTGCACTCTGGACAAAGCTTCATTTTACTACTTCCTTGAAACCCAATAATCTTAATTCATCTGCTCTCTCTAATATGAGAAATCAGCCGTTCTTTATTCGAAATAGGTAAGGTTATAACAAAGTAGTTGATGTTTCTAGCTCCTTTAGGTTCAATTGGTATACCAAGCTTGATCTGTTTCTATATATTTTCGATATGTCTGGAGAGCTGCAAATAGCCAAAAATATCTTTTCTCACAGATGACTCTATACCTAATCCAGATTCTTGAACAGCCTTTTCTTTAAATTAGAGCAGAAAATCCTCCTCTATTGCTCCAAACTCCCATGGTAACTTTAAGTACTAGATCGGTCTTTTTCTCAAAACCCATATCTACAAAGCTTCAATAGCTATCTTCTTAACCCTGCTCCTCCATATATTATGGAAAAATGATCTGCAGAAAACTCCAATTGTAATGAGTAAAAATATCTATTTTTGTAAATATTAATCTTCAATCTATAAAAACTGTAACTTCACTATTATCAGTGATATTAACAAATGTAGCCAACACTGTTTTTATCTTATATAGTGTATATTTTCGTACAGCTAGTAAAAAATATACGCTTTCTGTTTTTTAAAGGTGAGATTATAATCGAACCTTGAGAAGGCATCCAAAAACGATTGAAACGATTGGTATAAAACTACTTGTCTAGAAAAGCTCTTTTCGTGCATCATATACGAGCCTTGTAGAATATACTCTGTTGAGAGTAGTTACTTCACACTAGGCCATTGCACATCTGAAGGTTGCTGGTTTGAAAGTCAGTAACTTATCAAAACCTTCTGATTTTTGGCAATGCCTTGGCAAGACTATTAAAAGGCTTTATCTTTAATTAAATAACTTATTTTATAAAGGCAGTGTTTTTGGTTAAAGCTGTTTACACTGTCTTGATAGGTGGAAACGTGAGTTCAAACAGTCGTCGTAGTGTTTCATCAAGTGAAAAAAAGACCAGACAGCTTAAAAAGCCACCTCTTGATGTAAAAGTATCAGCTTATGGGTGTACTGACGTTGGACTTGTAAGAACCAACAACGAAGACAACTTCCTACTTGTTGATCTATCCAGTAATTCCGAACCTACAGAAGAGATAAACAATAGAAAAGTTAGCAAACGAGGAAGTCTACTTGTTGTTTCTGATGGAATGGGAGGGGCGCAAGCTGGTGAAGTAGCCTCTCACATGGCAGTTACTGTTCTTAGAACAGAACTCAAGAAAGCCCCAACCTCGAAACCCGCAGCCGACCAACTTACTGAGGGTGTACAGCGTGCAAATTACCTCATCTGGAACGAAAGCCAGAACAATCCATCCAAAGCTGGAATGGGAGCAACACTAACAGCCGCTTTAATCCGTGATGGCAAAGCATACATTGCAGAAGTTGGCGACAGTAGAGCTTATCTCATCCGTTCAGACTCGATACTTCAGGTTACCGTCGATCAATCGCTTGTAGAACTGTTGATATTAGCCGGTGAACTTACACGAGAAGAAGCGGAAAATGCTCCTATAAGAAATGTGATACTACAAGCTATGGGAACACAACCTGAGATCAAAGTTGCACTAACTTCTATAAGTCTACGCCAAAATGACTATCTACTGCTTTGCTCCGATGGGCTTTCAAACAAAGTTACTGAAGCCGAAATGCTGCGCTTTACTCTTAAAGCCAGTAGCTTAGAAATGGCCTGTAAGCAACTTGTGGAACTCGCAAAGCGCAGAGGAGGCGAAGATAATATAACTGTTATAATTGCTGCATTTGAAGGTGAAGGATTAGCACCTGAATCTAATGATCCGCAGTTTAGAAATTCTATCAAAATAGTCAGTTCTTTCTACCCAATCGAAGAAGATAGCAGCAAGGCACAATCTTTTGCCGATCCTGGATTTTTTTAACGCTTGGTTTACTTTGGTCTTCTAGGAGCCTCCTCTTCTAGAAGACTGTCCGCTAAAACACCTTACTCAAACCCTAGAAAAGATAGATTGAAGAGATAAATTTTTGATGGTGATCTTTTGGTAGTAGCTGGCTGTTTTGGGTCGCTCCTACTGAGAAAGTTGTGAGCTTTTATAGAGGGATATAAGGCTATCTGTTCACAACATTCTCAGCAGGAGCGATTTATGTCACCATTATCGGTTCTGATTTTAAAATAGTTGCTCACTTTTTAGACACAAATAACCTACAAGCTTTGAAAAATTCTCTCTTTGTGCTATTTCTTATAGAATAAAGCGATTTGAAGCTCCTGCAGAGCATATCAATTAAGAACGATCATCTTAGTACTAATTTGGTAACCATGGAAAAATATTGCAGAAGATGTGGTGTCTGGCTAGAAAAAGGTGTCTGCCCTCGGTGCAGCAGTACCACTACTTCTATAAAAAACAGAAGTAGTGAAATACCCTCTTCTGGACGTGTCTGGATTCTGCTTGGTTTGGCTTGCTTCTTGGTCTCGGTTGCAGTGCTGATAGGTACTATGATGTTTGTGGAAAATCGTAGGCAGTCAAGATCCTCTTCTAAAGATATCCCCTCTCTTATCTCTGATGAAAATAGTGCCAACACAGCAGTGGTAAAGACTATCGCTGGACTCAATCGTGACAAGCTGATAGCAATGCTTCCTGCCTATACACTATCGAACCTCCATTCAGACCTTGGAAAAGGTCTGCCAGACGATCTAAGAGTCATAGCCGAAGGAGAAGATCAGTATTTAGTTGTGATAGGAACTAGACTGGTTAATGAAAAGAGAAAACAACGCCTGCTTTCTGTATTCAAACTTGAAAATGGTGGCCTTGTAGATTTAAGCAAAGAGACTATACCAGAAAAGTTTAAATCTGGAATGGTAGGAGATGAATCTACTCGTGTGGAATTTACAGAAAATAGTGTTTTAGAACTCGCAAAGCAGATAGACGGGCAAGGAACTATAGAAGATTGTCCTGTCTGTGAGCACGCCTTCTTAATTGAGCGTCTAGTTTGGCAAGAAGGGCTTTTTCAACTTACAAGCCCGGAGTGGAAAAATGACCCCTACACTGCAGCCTTTGCCTTTGCAAGAGCACTCGACAAAAAACAGATAGATGAAATGTCGCGTCCTTTGATCGCAAAATCGCTCGATGCAATTATAGCAGCCGGTTTTGAGCACCGCCCCGATAAAGATTGGACACTACAGAAGATAGCTTCCACTCAACCTGAGCAGGTGAGTGAAGAGCTGGAAACTTCCTCTACAACAGAAGAACCACCAAAGAAAAAGCCAATTCTAGTCCAAAAAGATGGCGAAGAAGAAGAAAGTATCTACTACCTGTTAGATAACAGTATCCATAAACTTCGACTAAAAGTTACCCTGAGTGAAGGAAGATGGATCACAAAAGAGGCAAAAAGAGAAGACACTAACTCTTGATTAAGACTTTAATACCGCTATAACAGACTTCAGAATGGAAGCCTTCAACTTAAAACCAACTTTAAGGTAGAATTGAAAACGTTCCTGATAAACTCTGGCTTAAGGATTAAGTTTAAGATGCGAAATCGACTATTTTTTCTAGCCGCTTTTTTAATAGGCTTTACATTATTACTTTTTGCAAATTTCAAGAAGGCAGATATGAATCAACAACAGAGTCAAGTAGTGCCGCAAGGCAAAGAGGTAGCAACACTTGGAGGAGGCTGTTTCTGGTGTACAGAAGCAGTATTTGACGAACTTAAGGGCGTTGATAGCGTTGAGTCTGGATATTCAGGCGGCAGCACCCCAAACCCAACCTACAGAGAGGTTTGCACAGAAGACACAGGACATGCTGAAGTCGTCCAGATAATATTTGACCCTAAAGTAGTATCTTTCAAGGAGATACTTCAGGTCTTCTTTACTGTCCACGATCCAACAACTCTCAATCGCCAAGGAGCAGACGTTGGCACACAGTACCGCTCAGTGATTTTCTATCATAATGATGAACAGAAGAAATTTGCCTCGGAAGTTATCAAAGAGATAACCGATGCAAAGATCTGGGATGACCCCATTGTGACCGAGATATCCCCTTTTAAGGCTTTCTACAAGGCCGAAGACTACCATCAGGAATATTTTAAGCTCAATGGCGAGCAACCTTACTGCCGCGCAGTTATCGCTCCAAAAGTACTCAAATTCCGTAAACTGTTCAAAGAGAAACTCAAATAACCTCTTTTTGTGTGGTAGAAACTCTCTACCACACTCTCCACTCCAGTATCAAAAATTTCCTGCTCCTCCAAACCAGATTGACATCCTCCCGGTTTTGAAAAAGGGGGATTCCTTAGGTTGACGCTGAAACAACACGCCAGATATCTAAAGGAATTCTCGATAGAGAAGGTTCGCC
>JAEUQL010000191.1 GCA_016789295.1 Blastocatellia bacterium
AAGAGACTGGAATCATCTCTTTTGTTCAAAATGGCAAGATAACGAGAAATCTTGACAGTAGCAGGCTACGTGCACTCCTGATTCACTCGCTTGAGCCACAAAAAGTTGGAGGACGTTCGACTACTCCTGACAGGATATTTACTGAACTTGATAAGAGTATTACTCCAGTACCAAAAAACTCAAAACGACAAGTTCTTGATCCACAAGCTTTTGTAACAAAGGATTGACCTTGATGAAACTGCAGTCGCTCCAGATCTTCTACGAGAAAATGAAGGTTTTTTTTGTTGCTCTTGCCGAAGCAAGTTGGGAATATCTTTCAGAAAATATAGGACTAAAAATTATAGCTTTTATCATAGCTGTTGCGCTTTGGGGTGCTGTTTCCAAACAAGAGACTGCTCAAATTACTCTTCAAAATGTTAGGCTTGAGTATGCAAACCTCCCTGAAGAACTCGACATCTCCAATAGTGACTTTTTAGAATCGGCCACTGTCCGAGTTCGTGGCTCCAAAGATCTGCTAGAGAAATTGAGGTCTGAAGGTGTAACTATCAGAGTTGATCTAACACAGACTAAACCTGGTGAACGAGTAGTACAACTGTCTGCCACAGATGTGCTACTTCCTGCAAATATTGAAGTTATCGACATAGAACCACAGAGAACCCACTTGACCATCGAACGTGTCATTGAACGACAAGTAAAAGTAGTCCCACGCTTCATTGGCGATGTTCCGAAAGACTATGAGATGACTTCCTACTCTGTGGCTCCAAGCAGCATAACAATTAAAGGTGCAGAGAGCCGAGTTGGTCTTATAGAAGAAGCTCCAACCGAAACTATCAGACTTACAGATCATCGCTCAAACTTTGTTGAGCGGCTAAATATCGATATCAAAGACCTCAAGGTGAAGATCCTTGGCTCTCCGGCTATAGAGGTTAGAGTGCAAATAGGGCAGATAAGAACCGAACGGTCTATAGACAATATAAAGGTTAAACTGTTGCCTCCAAACAGCAAGGTTAAACTTAAGCCTTCTGTTGTTAGAATAGAGGTTGAAGGACTTCGTTCATTGATTACAGAACTAAAACCGGAAGAGGTATCTGCTTTTGTTGATATGCCAGAAGATGAAAGCCTTCAGGTAACTCCAAGAATAATGCTGCCTCCTACACTTATCAACGACGTCAAGATTAAGCGCATAGATCCACCACAGATTGAGGTGAGGAGCTTGGATCAGAAGCGTCGCAAATAGATTTCAAATTACACGAGGATAAGTTATATGCCAAAGCTTTTTGGTACAGATGGAATACGTGCACGTGCAGGCGAGTTCCCACTTCAGCCTGCTCCACTCTTCGCGCTTGGTCAAGCTCTAGGTGAGATGTTTACAAAACGTAGTAACAATCTACGTGTAGTCTTTGGTAGGGATACACGCAAGTCGGGTCAGTGGATAGAAGCAGCCGTTGCCGCAGGGCTACGCAGTGTAGGTGCGGAAATAGTTTCAGCAGGTGTTATCCCTACACCAGGAATTGCTTATCTGACAAAACAGTTTGATTTAGGTGTAGTTATATCTGCCTCCCACAACCCTTTTGAAGATAATGGCATAAAGCTATTTCTTCCTTCGGGTGCAAAGCTAGATGAGAAAGATGAAGAAGAGTTAGAAAAAAAGATACTTTATGTTGATTGGACAGCCAATGATGGCTATCCAACAGTCGAGCTGCTGTCCCAGCTAGCCGAAGACTATTTCAACTTTCTTCACGACAAGATTGCTGCAGGACTCAACCTACAAGGGTTCAGACTACTTGTAGACTGTGCCAATGGCGCAGCTACAGATTTTGCCCCCAGACTCTTTGCTAAGCTTGGTGCAGATGTAAAAAAGATTGGATGCGAGCCGAATGGAGAGAACATTAACAAAGATTGTGGCTCACTACACGTTGGAAAGATGCATTCTGCTGTCACAAAAATAGACCTTGGTATAGCATTTGACGGTGATGCAGACCGTGTACTTCTCATCGACCAAGATGCTTCCGTAGTAGATGGTGACCGAATGCTATATGTTATAGCAAAACACTATCTTCTAAATCAGCAACTCGATCCCAAAGTAGTTGTTGCAACAGTAATGAGCAACATAGGTTTTGAGATCAAGCTGAAAGAGCTAGGTATTGAGCTACGCCGCACCGACGTTGGTGATAAATATGTTCTCGACGAGCTGATCAAGTCTGAAGCTATGTTAGGTGGTGAACAGTCAGGCCACATAATATTTCCTAAAATAAGCTTGGCTGGTGATGGAATAATAACGGCTTTGCAAATCCTAAGAGTGCTGGTTGAAAGAGGCCAAGATCTTAAAAGCTTTACCAGCGAGTTCAAAACTTATCCACAACTACTTGTCAACATTAAAGTCAAAGAGAAGATCCCTTTTGATGCTATTCCAGGTGTTACAGAAACTCTTAAAAGACTCGAACGCCAAAATGAAGGCAGAGCAAGAATACTTCTTAGATACTCTGGCACAGAAAAGCTTGCTCGTGTAATGGTAGAAGGTGCAGATATGGAAGGTATAACCAAACAAGCTGAAGAGCTTTCCAAACTAATAGAAGCAGGAATAGGAGTATAGATGGAAAGGCGCTACTTCATATTCTCTATGCTATTAGCTGCTACAACGGTTCGTGAGGCTGCTGGTGTAAATGCAAATGTCTACCAAGAAGATATAATCGTTGAGATGCTCAGAGAGCTTGCCAAGCGTGCCGACCATTTCGAGAAGAGTCTTCCTGACTTTATCGTGACTGAAACATTGACACAGGAGCTTATCAATAAGAAAGATAAGATAAAGCAGAGTCGTGTAACGGTCTCTCTTCTCACAGGCCGACAGATCAGGACAATAGCCAAAGATGGTCGCGTTGAACTTCGATTCAAAGAGGTTAGACAGGTACAGACAATAAACGACAAAGAGTCTAAATCACAGGACTTTAAGGTAACGGGCACTCAAGTCAAAGGTGCATTTAGTTCTGTCTTGCTTTCTCATTTCACGTCTACCGATCAACGCGACTACCTCTTTGAACTCGAACCAGATCAGGTACTCATCAATCACCGTTCTGCCTATCTACTCAATTTCTCTAGTCGCGGTGATAGAAACAACCAATTCTATATCTTTGATGGCATTCGTACCCGCTCTCATCAAAAAGGCCGTGCATGGATAGATATAGAAACAATGGTTCCACTTAGAATCGAGTTTAACGAGATCAACTTGCCAAAAGATATAGAGTGGATGTTCTATGCAGTCGATTATGCTCCTGTGGAACTCGGAGGCGTTCTCCACACGCTTCCAGTTTCGGCAGAGACAGAGATAATAGAGAAAGGTCAAAAGAGCAGAGCACACCACCACTATAGTAACTACAGAAAATTCTCCACGGACGTAACCATCGAGTAGGCAGTAGGCCGTACAGTTCGACTTGACGGCCTCTTCATACAGTAAATAAATTGATTGCTTCAGAAAACCATACAGGAAGGCTATAGAAAATCTATGATCAAGCGAAGAAAGACGGTGCAGGTAGATGTTGGTGGAGTCAAAGTTGGCAGTGATTGTCCAATAATGGTGCAGTCTATGACAAACACCGACACAGCAGATGCAGTTGCTACAGCCTCTCAAGTAGCCGAATTGGCTCTTGCAGGCTCAGAAGTTGTTAGAATTACAGTCAATACAAAAGAGGCTGCTGCTGCTGTTCCTGAAATCTTTGAACGTCTTGACAAGATGAAGGTTCGAGTCCCTATAGTTGGGGACTTCCATTTTAACGGCCATCTCTTACTCAAAAAATATCCAGAATGTGCAAAGCTTCTTGCCAAATATCGAATCAATCCAGGCAATGTTGGATTTGGACGTAGCCACGATGACAACTTTCGTCAAATGATCGAAGTAGCTATTGAAAACGATAAGCCCGTTCGGATAGGTGTTAATTGGGGATCTCTCGACCAAGCTCTTCTGGCTAGGATGATGGATGAGAATGCAAAGCTTGCCGAACCAAAGACGGCTGATGAAGTTTTGATGGAAGCTATGGTGTGTAGCGGTGTAGAATCAGCAGAGCTAGCCGAGCAGTATGGACTTGGTCACAACAAAATAATCATAAGTGCAAAAGTTTCTACAGTTCAGTCTCTTGTAGCTGTCTATCGTAATCTTGCTACACGCTGCGATTATCCTTTACACCTTGGTTTGACAGAAGCAGGTATGGGTACAAAAGGAGTTGTTGCAAGTACAGCAGGTATCTCTATACTTCTGGCCGATGGTATAGGTGACACAATAAGAGTCAGTCTCACTCCTCGTCCAGGCGGCGATAGAACAGAAGAAGTTAAAGTTGCCCAACAGATTCTACAATCAATGGGTTTAAGAAGTTTTACCCCTCAAGTAACAGCTTGTCCTGGTTGTGGTCGTACTACGAGTACATTCTTTCAAGAACTTGCAGAACAGATACAGTCATATCTTGCTAAGCAGATGAACGAATGGCGCAGCAGTTACCTTGGAGTTGAAAATCTGAATGTTGCTGTAATGGGTTGTGTAGTGAATGGTCCTGGCGAATCGAAGCACGCAAATATAGGTATTTCGCTCCCAGGCACTGGCGAAGCTCCACGCGCTCCCGTCTTTGTTGACGGAAAGCTATTTAACACCTTGCAAGGTGCAAACATTGCAACCGACTTTATTACCATTGTCGATGAGTATGTGCGTACTCATTACAGCCCTGTCGAAGAAGCAGACAGTTTTGTTGTCCAGAAATAAAACTATTTGTTTAATAGACAATAGGCATTCATTACGATACTTACTGATATATTTAACAAGGTGAGGGCATTAAGCAGTAAGTTTATTGCTTTATCTGTAACAGAAAAGGTCTGATTTAGTAGCAAATGGGCTTTACTCTATAAAGAAAAGGCTAAACTTCATAAGAAATGCTCTTTTCTTTATAAATATTAGCCTTTCTTTTACACTTAAAAGGCTAATATTTATAGACTGACTCTTAAACCTGCCTCTTTTTGAACCAAACGCCATCATTACTAGAGAAAAACTCAGAGACAATTTCAGCCAGAGACTCAAAGCTCAAGCTATCTTGTTATTATTTGCTAGCTTCTTGTTTTGTTTGAGACATAAAAACACGCTCACTCAATCGTAGGATTTCGTGTACCTGATTTTTCCAAAACTCTCCATTGTGCTTACCAGGAAGTTGGCGAAACTCGTGAGGAATTTTTCGTTTCAGCAATAGTTGTGCAAAGTCTTGATTCTGTGGAAAGAGGCCAAAATCATCTTCTGTACCACAGTCTACATAAAAAAATGGCAAGGTTACAATCTTAACTTCTGGTATCTCATTGAATATTTTGTACAAGTCATTGGCTTCAAGTACTTTTGTATCTTTGTCGCCAAAAATCGATAACAAGCTATTTTTAATTATGTCAGGGGCAGTAATATCTTCTGGTTTACGCCATGAAGCAATGCGAACAGCCCCACTCATTGAAGCGGCTAGAATGAACTTATCGGGATGTTTAATGCCAAACTTCAATGCTCCATAACCACCCATCGAATTACCCGCAACGGCTCGCCCTTGACGGCTTGCAGTAGTACGAAACTCTTTATCAACCTCTGCAATCAACTCTTGAACGATGTAAGACTCATATTTTTCGCTTGGTTTAGTTACACTATCAGTATAAAAACCGTTTGCACCTTCAGGGGTAACAATAATTATTCTGTATTGTGTAGCGTATTCGACAAGTTTCGAGTACTGCCCCCAACTTTTATAGTTTCCACCATACCCATGGAGCAAATACAAGACTGGAAAGCGAGCAGTTTTCTCAGTCTCATAAGCAGATGGCAAAATAACATTGTAAGGAACTTGTCGCATCATCAGTTTACTGTCAAGTTGCAAAGTTTTTACAGATGATGCTTGTAACTTTTCATCAGTAAAAGCTTGTTGTGTAACTGAAATTATTGTAAAGCCAAAAGCTAAGAAAAAAATTAGAAATACCTTCTTCATAGTTGAACTCTCTTTACTGTTAAATAGAAATTTGGTCTCTACCGTGGTCTCTTCAGTCTGTTAAACGTTAAGCTTAGTAGTCAAACTTCAAATCTGACTACTAAGTGTTAATAATTTAGCTATTCTCTACCTAAAAACGATTGGCTACAGTAGGATTTAGATCTCTGGTAGAGTATGTTTTCTTCCTGCATTGACCTTCTTGAGGTAAGACATTAGCGGTTCAAAGTATCTAAGCATCGGTTTTGCGTTGAGATCCTCGCCAGTCTTCTCTTTGAGAACTTCGCGCCAATCGCGTGAACTTCCTGGCTTCATTATGTCCCGCAAGAAGTCGCCTACGGCTCGACTTCCATAATAGTTTGTCTCGTGAGGGTCTTGTTTGAGAATGTTTCTGGCAATATGGTCGTGAAGTTGGAAGAGAATCACAAATGACAATGCATAGTCATAGTATTGGGCAGGGTCATCATTGATGTGTGTCTTCGTAGCAGCATCACAATACTGCTCACTTCGTGTAGTTGGTGGCACTATTCCTTGATATTTCTTAACCAATTGCCACCAACGACGGTTATAGAGGGTTTTTGGAAGGTTCTTTTCATAAAGTTCATATTCAAAGTGTGACATCACGCCTGCGGAGAATGGAATAAAGACAGCATAATTGAGAGCTTCTTTTAGAAGTGCTTGCTCACTATCTACTTTTGCATCTTTTGGAGCCAAGCCACGTACTTCCAGGAAAGGTTTTTGTGTAGATGCCAGTCCCATAAGCGATCCCATCGCTTCGTGATAAGCACGGTTAGCACCTTCTCTAAGCAACATAGGAACTTCAGGGTTACTGTATGAAAGATAGTAGTAGATGTGACCTAGTTCGTGATGGGTCGTCTCATACCATTCAGCATTTGGCTCAACACTCATAAGCGAGCGGACATCGGTTTCATTGTTCATATGCCAAGCACTTGCGTGATTATTCTTTTTATAGTTTGCGCCTGCTGGTA
>JAEUQL010000192.1 GCA_016789295.1 Blastocatellia bacterium
AGTCTTTTGAAGACTTCCTACCAGAAGATATACGCAAGCGTAATCATCTTCCCGATCTAGTTGATGCTATCAAACAGCTCCACTTTCCTATAGATGATGCTCCTCTGGACATCTACAACCGCACAGCCTCACCTGCCCATCGCAGGGTCATATTTGAAGAGTTTTTCTGGCTGATGTTAGGGTTAGCAGTAAAACGTACTGACAGACAAAAAGAAGAGAAAGGTACAGTAATAGAAATAAACTCTCGTACCAGACAATCTATACTCAACATCCTTCCTTTTAAGCCTACTGATGCTCAGAAAAGAGTCTTAAAAGAGATTGCCGAAGATATGACCTCAGATCACCCAATGAATAGGCTGTTGCAAGGTGACGTAGGTTCTGGAAAGACTATTGTTGCAGCACAAACTATTGTGCTAGCTCTTGAAAATGGTTATCAAGCAGCACTGATGGTTCCTACAGAAATACTTGCTGAACAACACGCAAGAAACCTGAAGAAACTCTTCTCTAAAACCTCTTATCGAGTTGAATTATTGATAGGGAGTCTTCCTGCCAAAGAGAAACGCAAACTACAAGCTGCAATCAAGGAAGGTGAAGTGGATCTAGCTATTGGTACACATGCTCTTATTCAAGAGAGCGTAGAATTTTCCAAGCTAGGTCTTGTAGTCATAGACGAGCAACACCGTTTTGGGGTGCTTCAAAGAGGTGAGTTGATGCGTCGCGGCTACAAACCAGATGTTCTTGTAATGACAGCAACTCCAATTCCAAGAAGCCTTGCAATGACTGTCTATGGAGACCTTGACATCTCAATTATCGACCAGATGCCACCAGGGCGTACCCCTATAGAGACTTTTGTCCGAACAGAAGAGGCTCGCTCGCAGGTCTACAACTTCGTACACAAAGAGATACTGAAAGGTAGGCAATGCTACACAGTATATCCATTGATTGAAGAATCTGAAAAGCTAGATCTATTGGCAGCCACAAAGATGGCAGATAAGCTACAGAAAGAAGTCTTTCCAAACTTTAAAATTGGTCTGCTTCACGGACGTATGAAAGCCGCCGAAAAAGAAGAAGTAATGGGACGCTTCATCTCGGCAGAAATACAGATTCTTGTCTCAACCACTGTTATAGAAGTAGGGGTTGATGTTCCTAATGCGAGTGTAATGATAGTAGAACATGCAGAAAGGTTTGGGCTTTCGCAACTACACCAACTTCGTGGGCGTGTAGGTCGTGGAGCTGCACAGTCATACTGCATATTGATGACAACAGGGCCAAAATCGAAAGAGGCAAGCGAACGGCTCAAGGTAATGGAGCAGACAAGTGATGGATTTAAGATAGCAGAAAAAGATTTAGAAATACGTGGCCCCGGTGAAATTATGGGAACAAGACAGTCTGGTGAACAGGTGTTTCGCATAGCCAACATTGTAAGGGATCGAAACTTACTAGAAGCTGCACGAAAAGAGGCCGAGTTCCTGCTCAATTCCAGAAGTGACATAGGAAGTTTGATCGAAAAAGTGAGAAAACAACCACGTTTTAGTCTTGCAAGAATTGGCTAAGACTTAAAAAAAGTTCAAGCCGCTATTTGTTCTTCTGGCTTATAAACTTGTCCAAAAAAGCAATGTGTGATACTTAACTTGCTTGCATCTCGGTTCTCTAAGTTCTCTAAACACCAAAAGTGAAGAAAACATAGAGAGCTTAAAAAAGAGAGTTTTTATAAAGACTTAAGTGTCTATGCTCATACTCCTAACCATGTAATCAACAGTATAAATATCTGGAGGGTCTGCTATGGCAGTGAAAGTAGGAATTAATGGTTTTGGTCGCATTGGCCGTAACGTTCTGAGAGCTGCAGTGAATGATAGTGATATAGAGTTCGTAGCAGTAAACGACATTACCGACTCTAAAACACTTGCACACCTGCTCAAATACGATTCTGTTCTAGGAATCTTCGATGCACAGGTTGAAGCTGGCGATAACTCCATAAGTGTTAACGGAAAAGAGATCAAGGTCTTTAGTGAACCAGACTTGTCAAAAATCAACTGGGGATCAGTTGGCGCAGAAATTGTTATCGAATCTACAGGAAAGTTTGTTGAAAAAGATAAGTGTGTTGCCCATCTTAGAGATGGCGTCAAGAAAGTGATTATTTCTGCACCAGCAAAGAAGGAAGATATTACTATTGTGCTTGGAGTCAATGAAGATCAGTATAATCCAGCCGAGCACCATGTTATTTCTAACGCATCTTGCACAACCAACTGTTTAGCTCCTGTTGCTAAAGTGCTGCACGAGAAGTTTGGCATAGTAAAAGGGTCTATGGTAACCATACACGCTTACACCAACGATCAGAGAATACTCGACTTACCACATAAAGATCTACGTCGCGCCCGCGCTGCAGCCGTCTCTATGATCCCAACCACCACAGGTGCAGCCAAGGCTATAGGTCTTGTCATCCCTGAACTGAAAGGCAAGATCGATGGTATGGCTATGCGCGTGCCTACACCAAACGTTTCTGTGGTAGACTTCTCAGCCGTTTTAGGCAAATCCGCAACTAAAGAAGAAGTAAATTCAGCACTCAAAGAAGCGGCTGAAGGGCCACTCAAAGGAGTTTTGGAGTTTTGTGAAGAAGAGTTGGTCTCTATAGATTTTAGAGCCAATGAAAACTCTTCTATAGTTGATGCAGGGTTTACAAAAGTGATTGATGAAAACCTTGCACACGTACTGGCCTGGTATGATAATGAGTGGGGTTATAGCTGTCGAGTGCGTGACCTTGTTAAATTCATCCACAACAAAGGTCTATAAAGAGACTTTACTAAAAGGCAGGCACATTTTCTAGCTCTTGGCCTGAAGTTGAGCCTGCACTAAAGCTTCACAAAAGAAAAGACTATGAAGAAACTGACAATTAAAGATCTTGACCTTCAAGGCAAAAAACTTTTCATCCGTGTGGACTTCAATGTCCCTATAGAAAATGGGAAGGTTAGTGACGATACACGTATCCAAGCATCTTTGCCAACCATCAACTATGCAATAGGGCAAGGGGCACGTGTGATACTTGCATCACATCTAGGTAGACCCAAGGGTGGACCAAATCCAAAATATTCTCTCAAACCCGTAGCAGACAGACTCGCTGAACTTCTTGGTCAGCCAGTGAAGTTTGCTACTGACTGTGTAGGCACAGAAATTGAAGCAGAAGCGGCACAGTTGGGCAACGGTGAAGTGCTGCTACTTGAAAACGTGCGCTTCCACGCAGCCGAAGAGAAGAATGAAGAGAACTTCTCTCGCCAGTTAGCTGCTCTGTGCGATCTATATGTTAATGATGCTTTTGGTTCTGCACATCGTGCACATTCTTCAACAGCAGGGATCACGCAGTTTGTTTCACAAGCAGCATCCGGCTTTCTTATGGAGAAAGAGCTGGAGTATCTTGGTAAAGCACTCTACAACCCAGACCACCCTTTTGTGGTTATCTTGGGTGGTGCAAAAGTTTCAGACAAGATAGAAGTTATTGAAAACCTTCTCAAGAGTGCAGATGTGCTGCTGATAGGTGGAGCGATGGCCTACACTTTCCTCAAAGCACAAGGTCTGCCAATAGGTAAGTCTTTGGTTGAAAACGACAAGCTCGATCTCGCCAAACAGCTTATGGAGAAGGCTCGCGCTAGAAAAGTCCGACTAGAACTACCCATTGATCATGTTGTAGCTACTCAACTCGAACCAGTCGAAGGCATACGCACTGTAAAGATCTCAGAGACTGCTGAGAATGAAGCTGGTTATGACATTGGTCCAGAAACAGTCGAGAAGTATAGAAAAGAGATAGGCGAAGCCAAAACAGTGGTTTGGAACGGTCCTATGGGAATCTTTGAAAATAGCAACTTTGCACACGGCACCATGGAAGTGGCTAGAGCAGTAGCCTCTATCGATGCTACTACTGTAGTTGGTGGTGGTGATTCTGTTGCGGCTGTAAATCAAGCTGGTGTTAGTGATAAGATCTCACACGTCTCCACAGGTGGTGGAGCAAGCCTAGAATTTCTGTCGGGACTTGAACTTCCAGGTGTAAAAGCCTTAACAGATAAGTAGTTTTAAAGTGGAGGGAAGAGCTGATGCGTCAGCCTGTAATTGCAGGAAATTGGAAGATGTACAAAACAGTGAGTGAGGCGGTTCAGTTCGCCCTCGACTTCAAACCTCATGTGGTCAACAGCCACCACTGCGAGATAGTTCTTGCGCCTACATTTACTTCTTTAAAAACATTAAATGACAGGTTGGAAGGGTCAAACATCAAGACAGCAGGACAGAACGTCTGCGACCGTGCAGGAGAAGGAGCATTTACAGGCGAGGTCTCGGCAAAGATGCTCAAAGACGTTGGCTGTAGTTATGTGATCATTGGTCATTCTGAAAGGCGACAATACTTTGGTGAAACAGATGAGTCTGTAAATAGAAAGATCAAGGTCTCTCTAGCTGCAGGACTTACTCCTATAGTTTGTGTTGGAGAGAACTTAGCAGAGCGTGAAGCAGGTCTGATGGAAAAAACTGTCGGCAGTCAGGTAAAACAGGGATTTTCCAGCTTGACAGAAGATGACCTTTTGCGTATTCTCATCGCCTACGAACCTGTATGGGCAATCGGCACTGGCCGAACTGCAACTCCAGAAATAGCCGCCAGCATGCACCACTTCATCAGAAGTAGTCTTGCAGAAGGTTGGGGTAAGTCAGTATCTCAAAAGGTGCGTATCCTCTACGGAGGCAGCGTCAAGCCAGAAAATATAGTATCTCTTATGTCAGAAGAAGAGATAGACGGTGCGCTAGTTGGAGGAGCAAGCCTTGAGCCTGAAAGTTTTGCAAGGATCGTAAATTACAACAGAGTTTAATTGCTGAGTTTTATTGCATGAGCTTGTTATCTATATTTTTAACCATCATCTATCTGATATGTTGTTCAATACTTATTATTGTAGTATTGCTTCAATCTGGCAAAGGTGATATAGCTTCGGCTTTTGGCGGTGGTGGAAGCCAGACGGCTTTTGGTCCCAGGGGGGCTGCAACAACCTTATCCAAAGTGACTATGGGGGCTGCAACACTCTTCATTTTACTTGCCGCAGTATTTGGTATTCCTGGTGTTCTCGGTACTGGCTCGGTGATTCAAGGCGATGAACCAGCAAAGCAGGAACAGCCAGCAACCAACACTCAGCCACCAGTAACTCCTCAACCAGCCACTTCTGCTCCTGCTTCAACTGAGCAGAAGCCAGAAGAAAAGAAAGAAGAGAGTAAAGAGGAGAAGAAAGACGACAAGCCAAGCGAGCAGAAGTCTGAAAGCAGTAAACCTGCTGAGAGCGATAAAAAATAGTTAGCTTTCCAGATATCAATTAGATATCAGTACAATGCCGAAGTGGTGGAATTGGTAGACACGTACGTTTGAGGGGCGTATGGGGCAACCCGTGGGGGTTCGAGTCCCCCCTTCGGCATCTCTCCAAAATAGAGTCTTTGAGGAGCGATAATGTTAAGAACCTCTTCTTTACTCACTATTCTCTTTCTCTCAACTACGTGTTTTACAATCCCTACCAAAGCAGATACACACCCTGAACAGAGTGTTGAGAAAGTTGTTGAGTTCGTATCTATTAAAGACGAACCTGTAAAAATAGTCTCTATCTCATCCACTACAGCAAAAATAGAAAATAGAAAAAGCTTTATTGCAGATGAGACTTGGATGGATGGACTGTCTGTAAGAGTCAAAAACATTTCTGATCAGGCTGTAGTTGGAATAAGTCTTTTTCTTTGTGGCACTACTAGTGACGGAGAGAGATTTGCAACCTATTTGAAATATGGTGCTGTGGAAGATGAGTATGGGTTTGATGAAACAAATTCTCTCCCCTCCTCAGAGCCTGAAGTCGAACCTTCTTCAGAAGTTGAACTGGAGCTTGACAAACGCCACTATGAAGCTTTTCTGAAAACCAAAAAAGCCCTTTCAAAACAAGAAGTTGTCAATTTCAAGATACAACTTTCTTTAGTCCAGCTCAAAGATGGACGCTATTGGAAAGCTGGAGTGTATTTTCGTGCTCCAGGAGAAGAGGCTTTCTGAGTTTGCAAACCAACGTGAAGCCCTTGGTAGCAATTGTGTCGATGGCGAACATCTTTCACATATTTTGCTCAAAATAGCCTTTTTAAGAGCGAACAAGCATGAGTTTCGTGTTGTAGACAAAGAGCAATCTGCCAGATTTGGCATCTTCATCTTGTCAGCAGTGATAGCCTGAAATCTTGAGAATCTAGCTGCAAAAGCTATAAAACGTTTGTCTCCTTCTTCTTTCTTTAAGCTCTTCTTCAACCCTTCCAAACCATTAGTAAATGCCAATGAGTCATTGTCGGTCGTTTCAATCTGATACTCTACCCAAACCATCAAAGGAGCCAGCTTGATCGTGTACAGAAGCATAATTTCTTGATGAGGAAGCAGAAAAACCTATTGCAGTAACAGAATTTGTAACTGCAATTACAGAATTTGTAACTGCAAAAGCATAATTTCTTGATGAGGAAGTAGAAAAACTTGTTACAGTAACAGAATTTGTAAGTGAAATTACAGAATTTGTAACTGAAGTTGTGAATTTTATTCTCGCTGTAAAGTTTTGACGGCTATTTTTGAGAAAAATGTAAGAAAACAGATCATTCATGATAGGTAGACAGAAGCCGAATCTATTCTGTTGCAGACGAATTGAAAGCAAAAGGTGAACTGGCTCTCTCAGGCTGAAAAATCAGTCTTGAGAGATTCACTATAGTTGCAGGCATTAGTTTCGTGTTGTAAACAGAGAGCATTCTGATCAAAAATAGTCTGGTTTGAAAGATATTCCATTCTCTCGTTATCAATAAAAAGGTGAAAAGATGAAAAGATCCATCCTCCTACTGGTCATTGTGTCAGTATTTGCCTTAACTCTGCTAATTCCGTCTTTGAGCAAAGCCTCTTGTTCGCAAGTATTATCAACAGTGACATTTGAATTT
>JAEUQL010000193.1 GCA_016789295.1 Blastocatellia bacterium
ATCTTCTCCACCTGCTACTTCCGTACTTTTTTTATGGCATAGTCTATTTCTCTTTTCTTTTTGCAGACAGGATCACGGCTGGGGCAGCAATTCCTACTGCATCTGGGCTTGTCTTTGGCATAAATTCAGACTACAAAAAAGGAATGGATTTGGCACTGCTAGACTTTCTGGTAGTGGCAAGTGTGATCGAGTACTTAAATTACAAATACATCAATTTTTGGCGACAGATGGCAAAGCAGATAAACAGTCAAGAACTTACTCTCTTCTCATTGAGTCTTAAAAAGAAGTATATAGCTTCTCTCTGCTCGATCCTTCTACTATATTCTGCTCTTTGGCTAGTACTCAAACAGTGTATAGCTCTTAGCCCTCTGATGATGAAGAGTGCTATTTTGGGTGGTGTTGGCTATATGCTTTTTAGCATAGCTATTTTGAATGCAATGATTCTGTTTAGCCTGTCACATCCAGCTACAATACTAAAATCTCTGGCTTTTGGCCTAGCAGCCAATCTGCTTGTTGGCTATACGCTCAGTCATATTGTTAGCATAGAGTATGCTGCTATTGGTTTGATTGTTGGAGCCGCTCTATTTGCAGTGCGCTCGACCCAATCGGTCGTCAAAGCAATAGCTCAACCCGACTACGCCTATTTTACTGCTTAAATCTCTTATGCTGCTAATCGACACTCTTAGCGCAATATGGATTACCTTACTGTCACTACTTCTCTTCTTTTATATTCCTGGGAAGCTCTTCCCAGAGATAAAAAAGCTAGGCTTTGTAGCAACAGTATCGCTCTCTGTGCTTATTTCCTTAGTCTCTACCACACTGCTTTCAAGGCTAGGAATATTAAATCCATTAACACTTATCGCCTGCTATTTTCTGCCCAGTATTTTTCTATGGAGTTACCAAAAACAGGTAAAAATGGAGCAGCTTATAAACGCCACTGCAAAACAGTTTACCCTGTTGCTTGCCAATATCTTTGAATTTGGTCTTCCTTACAGTAGTTTGAAAGAGAAGTGGCACTTACATATGGCTAGACTCAGAGAGGTTATCACCATTGCAGCAGCCAGAAGTAGCCGTCCTCAAGCAGTAGTTGGTTTGACATTGGCAGTTCTGATCTTGGCAATAAGCTTTACTGTAAGATTTGATAGACCTCTTTCAGAAATGCGGCTTGGGCACCCAGAAAGTTATGCTGCACTGCTAAATGCAAGACAGATAGTTGCAGGTGATAGAGCGGGTATCGATATCTTTTCGGCTCTTGTTGCTGCTATTTCACTAATTAGCTCTTGTGATCCTATTCAGGTTGTGAGATTTCTACCGCCAATCATATCACTATTGACACTTATGATGCTGTTTTTGATTGTTAAAAGGTTGACAGATAGTACCTGTGCAGCTCTTGTCTCTCTGTTTACTGTTGGAGCTTACATCTTCACAATTCCAGCTATGTTATTAGATAAAAGAAGTGAGAGTGAGTTAATATTTTTGGCTACTTTGCGCTACACACTCAATGAAGCCTATATCAGACAATGGTCTGGAAGTCAGTTTGAAGTTGGAATACTCTTTGTTCTGTTTATTATCTATACTGCTATCACTTCAACAAAGATAAGGGTAAGCGGATTGCTACCTTTAATCCTTGCAGCTTATGCAACCCCAACAGTGGCAGCATTAGCACTGTTAGCTGCACTTTTTCTTTTAATACTGCAATCAGAAGCTTGGAAAAGAGTCATAGTAGTCGTATTCTGCCTATTGGCTACAATCATTGCAGGACTCTATCCGCTATCAACTTTGACCAATGTTGATTTTAGTTCTACAAGAGCTTTTCTACTAACTTTGCCAATATGGACTGCTATTATCTTTGGCTGTCTCTTTGCTCTTTTAGCTCGTGTCTCTTTCTACTTTGAGTATGCAGCAGCTATCTCTTTCATAACTTTTTCTCTATTTTTTCTCTTGCCAAGCAGAATAGAAGATCACTATGTAGAGTATGATATTACAGCACGAAAAACTTATGAGATTTCACAGAGGTTTGCACGTCGAGAGTGGCTAGTAGTTGCCCCTGTAGAGCAGTTGGCCGAAGTATATGGCCTTGGTTGGTATGAAGACTTGGCAAAGTTCACACAGCAGCAGCAACTACAAAATGTAGCTACAAAACATACTTTTGTCTTTGTAGAGAAAAAGCCTTTTGTCTTTCGAAAAGAAGAGCAATCGGTTGGCTTTCAGATGCTGACCGATCCAACCTACAGGTTTTACAGATCAGCAGCAGGACGAGCAAGCATAGAATTTGCGGCTCTTAAACTGTGCGAAGAACTACATAGCAAGTACCAAAAAGATAAGAGACATTCATATATATATTATGAAGACGAGGCCATCAGAATCTATCACTTTGAAAAAAAATAGCGGGGTTATCAGTGTAACAAGATCATAGAGATCGACCTTTTGGAAAAATTCCTGCAATTTCGGAAAAAACCTCTTGAAAAAAATTTTTTGATGACTAAAATACGAACTTCGTCGCGAAATATAATTTGAAGCGATGCATTCCTCAGTAGCTCAATGGCAGAGCATCCGGCTGTTAACCGGAGGGTTGTAGGTTCGAGTCCTACCTGAGGAGCTTTTTTTATGTCCGCTTGCCAAAAAGCGGTCTAATAAACGGCTTAATTGACATGCTCCCGGTTTTGAAAAAAGGGATTCCCTAGATCGACGCTCAAACAACACCCCTGATATCCAAAGGAACTTTCTGTTGAGAAGGTTAGCCTTTGCCCAGCCAACTTCAAGCCTCCAGGCGCAGAATTCCCCTGCAAGAGATCGATTCCCCTTGCCAGAATATTATAGCGTTTAACATCTGCTCTACTTTCTTTGATTGTTGGTAGTTGTTGAGCTTGATCTTGATAAGAGATAGACTGTAGCTTGTAGTCATCTCGTCTTGCAGGTCTGCATTGTACAATTCTCTGCAAATATCGAGCGTCTTGCTCATTGCATTACTTACTTTTACTCGATATTTATATGCTTTTATCCTTGGCCCAGGTCTAATGCCGAAAAGTGATAATTAAGGAGCAGCTTAAACTGCTCCTTATCTGCTTTATAGGGCTTTTAGTTAAGATAACCTGGAGAGACTTCTCTTGCGGAAGTATCTTTTGGACCAAAAAAGATCGGTTGACCATCGTCATCATTCTTCTTCTCTATTAAACCATCTACAACAAAGAGCCGTGCATTAAGCTGATTGGCTATATCTATCAGCAGGTCTGAAACCTCTTCTGGATCATCATACTCTCTGTCTATGTGCCAGACGTGCGAGAAGAACTTAAGCTCACCATCGTCTGTGTAGGAAGCAATATGTATCTCATCAAGCTCTTGATTCTGCCCGTGATAAGAGATGTAGAGTAACGGTCTTGAGTCTTCATCAAGACGACCCGTCATAAGCAGTTCAGTCAGCGCATTCTCTAGATTCATCCTGAGAGAAAGCGACTTCTGTAAGATTATTGCCATTCTAGGAACGTTCCAAAACTCAAGAGGTTGATTGAAAACGAAGATGGGAGGGATATTTTCTATACCTGCAGCCTCAAACTCAGAGTAGATAACTTCTTCTAGACCAGACCAAGCGGCTTCCATATCAGCCAACTCTTCATCATCTTCGTCTTCGTCATCATCTTCATCGTCTTCGTCGTCAAACTCGTCGTCTTCATCCTCATCTTCATCCTCATCTTCATCATCATCGTCATCATCATCGTCGTCTTCGTCGTCAAACTCGTCGTCTTCATCTTCATCATCTTCGTCGTCAAACTCGTCGTCTTCGTCATCATCTTCATCATCTTCATCATCAAACTCGTCGTCTTCATCTTCATCGTCTTCGTCATCAAACTCGTCGTATTCTTGGTCATCAAGCTCGTTTTCTTCCATATCATTGTCATAGCCAAAGAGTTTCATTTCTAAATTGTCCTTTTCTGTTCCAGCAATTATTGCCGAGATTACTCTGATAACTAAGCAATAGCCTTCTGGGATTGAGTCAGCGATAGCCACTGGCTTAGATAAAACAGAAGTTTTCTGATATTCATCCGTAAGAGGAGAGATCTTTTCAGCAGAATTTGTCAGATATCCAAACCAGTTCTTCAAATAGGTGCGGACAGACGAAGCTCGTGTCCATTCTGGATGATCAGCGTGGTAGAGGTGGGTGTCAATGAAGATTGTTGGCCCTTCCCCTATGCCACAAGCTCTACGAACCAGCTTCTTTTCTGTGATCGGCTTCATAGATGTAGACAGGCGCGTAGGAATCTTGTTGACATCTTTCTCTGGTACGGCAGCCATAAAGAGAAGTGCAAAAGGAACGGCGTGATTTTCGCTCTGCTCGAAATGCTCTTCATCAACTTGCCGCTTTGCCAAAAAAGATAGCCTATAACCTATCTCTTGCAGTATCAATGAGATCATCTCTGCAGCCACAGCAGGAGCCTGACCGCTTACCAGATACTCTTCTATCATGTGCTCATAACCATTATCTACCATCCAGAGTATAGACTCCCATAACTCTTCTGGAAAATCACCAAAATCTATCTGTTCGTCTAGACGAGAAGCCTTCTTTTTAATCAGCTTCATCTGTTCTTTAGCAAAAATCTCATTCTGTGATGCTGGGTCTAAATCTTTTTGCTCTTTCTCAAGCTGCTCTTCTGTGCCTTTCTCAGTAACTTTCTTCTTTTTTGAGTTAACCAAAATAATCCTCCTAAACAGTCTTAACCAAACCTACTATTTTGCAGGAAAGTAGATGATTGGCAATTATAGCAAGTAGTTATCAACTTGACATTTCGTCTCTGGTGTTTGAAAAAAAGTCCTTTTACAACCTTACCCCAGGTCTCATAAACTACTACCTTCACTGAACTTAAAAGATTGAGTAAAGACGAAGGGAGTCAACATGCAAAGCGGACAGCTAGAAGCTATATGGATCAAAAGAATGAAGTTTGGGCCAATGGATAGGGTCAGTAGTGCTACCCTACTGGCTCAAAAAGGCATTGTGGGCAATGCTAACCAAGGAGGAAAACGCCAAGTCACTATAATCGAACAAGAGGTTTGGCAGCAGTTAATGCAGCAGATGAGTTCTAGCCTCGACCCATCAGCTCGACGCGCTAACCTTCTGGTTAATGGTGTTGACCTTAACAACAGCCGAGGCAAACTCTTAAAGATTGGCTCTTGCAGAATTCGCATCTTGGGCGAAACCAGGCCGTGTGAGCGTATGGACGAGGCTTTACCAGGACTGAGAGAGGCAATGAAGAAAAATTGGGGGGGTGGTGCATTTGGTGAAGTACTCGACAATGGTGAGATTAAAGTTGGGGACAAAGTCTGCTGGGCAGACCAAGAAGAGAGCTAGAAGCTCCCTTTTTTTAAGACTGGAGAATGTTTTAACTCTTTTGGAACTGCACAATATGGAACCATTTAGCAAGATCGTTTTGACTATCGCTCAACTACTCAAGCTATACTTGCTCTTTCTCAAATCTTTCAAAAAGAGACTCTTTTTTCGGACTTAAAAACTTATGTATAGTGAGCAGTTTGATACTCTCTATCCAATAGAGAAACTTAAAAGGAAGCGTGGTGTCGAGGTTACGGCTGTTGATACAGACGGGCTTGGCAGCGAACTTGGGCTTGAGACTGGCGACCGGATACTTTCAATCAACGGTCGTCGGCTGCGCGATTATCTCGACTTTCAATTCTACTCTGGTTCAGAAGATGAGTTAGTTCTGGATGTAGAAAAGGCTTCTGGTGAGCACTGGGAATTGGTAGTAGAGGTTGGCGAAGGCGACATTTGGGGTCTCGACTTTGAAAGTTTCATGCCACGCCAGTGTGCCAATGAGTGCATATTCTGCTTCTGTGAACAGAACCCACCCGATGCTCGCCCAGCTCTCTTTTTTAGAGACGAAGATATACGGCTCTCATTTCTACACGGCAACTACACAACTATGACCAGCATGAGCAAAGATGAGATGAAGAGGATAGTTGAGCAACGACTCTCCCCACAGTTTGTCTCTGTTCACGCTACAGATCTGGAAGTTCGCCGCCACCTGCTTGGCCGAGACAAGATAGACGATGTTCTGGAAAAGATGCGCTTCTTCATCGAGCACGAAATAGAGCTTCACGCACAGATAGTTCTCTGTCCAAAGATTAACGATGGTGTCCAACTTCAGAAGACCGTCTTTGACCTGGCAGAGCTACACCCTGGACTGCAATCAGCAGCCATCGTTCCGCTAGGGATGACCAAACACCACAAGAAACGCCATCTTCTAACACCTGCTACTGATGAGTGGTGTAGTGAAGTCATAGACCAAGTAACCCCTTGGCAGAATCAGTTTCACAAAAAACTTGGGACTCGCTTTGCTTTCCTCGGAGATGAATTCTATTTAAGAGCAGGTCGCCCAGTTCCTGGAAAAAATCACTATGAGAATTCACCACAGATAGAAGATGGGGTAGGAATGGTCAGAAGGTTTACAGAAGACTTCAAGAAGATGATCAAACGTCCCAATCCAAAACGAACAACCAAAGTAGTCAAAGGTACCATAGCCACTGGCTCACTCTTCTATCCTATCCTCAAGCAATGTGTTGATGAGTTTAATAGTCGCTACGGAACAGAACTGAAAACGCTTAAGGTAATGAATGACTATTTTGGAGAAGAAGTTTCGGTTGCAGGACTGCTTTCAGGTAGAGATTTCTTGAAGGCCAAAGACGAGATTTGGGGTGATTTTCTGGTCATTCCTCCAGAGTGTGTTACTACAGAGAAGCAGAGATTTCTTGATGACTTAACACTTGCACAGCTTTCGGAAGAACTAAAAATGCCAGTCTACAAAGACGGTTGGCAGTCGATAATGTCAATGTTTGATTAGTTTAACGTGAGTTCGGGGTAATAATGCTTTAACTACTGTATGAAAACAGCCTCTTTTGGAGTTTGAGCAGATGATTATATTTCTCCACAAGGGGCAAATTCTGTTT
>JAEUQL010000194.1 GCA_016789295.1 Blastocatellia bacterium
GTACTTCACCACGTAAGCGAAGGGTGGAAGGTTGCCAAGGAGATCAAGGCAGCCAATGCTGCGTGCTCTATCATTGTTATAGACAGTCCAGGTGGAAAGCTTGAAACAATGGATTTCAGTCTCACTACAGGAGCGGTTCTTGAAAAAGAGGGTGTACTGGTAGTTTTTCATACAGATGACCCTATTACCGATTCCAGATACTTTTTGCGCTCGGCTGCTTTGGGTGTTCGAGGTGGAATGTCTCGTGAGAAAGCACTTTATGCACTAACACTTGGAGGAGCAGTTGTCTTAGATCTACAAGACCGAGTAGGGTCTTTAGAAGTTGGCAAAGATGCTGATTTCATAGTTCTTTCTGGTGATCCTTTGAGTGTCTATACAAAAGTACTTGAGACATATGTTGAGGGAGTCAAAGTTTTTGACCGTAGCGATCCCAAAGACTACAACTATGCAGTTGGTGGCAAAGGTGCTGGCAACTTGATCCCGTCGCATGCTGAAGATGAAGACAAGGAGGAGGGAAGATAGATGAAAAGATTTACCGTAGCAATATTTTTTGCTCTTTACCTTGCTTTGCAAGCAACAGCACAAGTTGCAGTAAAAGGTGAAACTGTTTATACAATGGCTGGTAGTCCTATTAAAGATGGGGTTGTGTTAATAAAAGATGGCAAGATTGAGCAGGTTGGATCTGCTTCTCAAGTAAAGATCCCTGCAAACTATAAACTGTATCAAGCAAAAGTTGTTACTCCAGGGCTGATAGATGCACATACAGTTGTAGGACTTGCTGGCTATCTCAACCAAGCCCATGACCAGGATCAACTCGACCGAGGTTCACCATTTCAGCCAGAACTTCGAGCAATAGATTCTTACAATGCAGAAGAGGTTCTAGTGGGGTGGGTAAGGAGTTTTGGTATAACAACTATTCATACTGGCCATTCACCAGGAGCACTTGTGTCTGGTCAGACGATGGTTGCAAAGACACGAGGCAAGAACGTTGAGCAAGCAACCATTATTGCTTCATCGATGATTGCAGCAACGCTTGGTGAGAGTGCAGTAGTTCGAGACGGAAAATCTCCTGGGACGAGGTCAAAGCTGATAGCCGTTCTTCGCGGCGAACTGATCAAGGCACAAGAATATTTAAGAAAGCAAGGGCTTGGTGAAGATAAGCGTCCAGCAAAAGATCTCAAGATGGAAGCCCTTAGCCAGTTACTCAAGGGCGAAACACGGCTACTTGTCACGGTTCACCGAGCAAACGACATACTTTCGGCTCTTCGCATTGCCAAAGAGTTCAATATCAAATTGGTACTTGATGGTGTAGCGGAAGGTTATACAGTTATAGACGAGATAAAGGCTTCTGGTTTTCCTGTCATTATTCACCCAACAATGCTACGACCAGCAGGCGAAGCAGAGAATATGACTATGGAAGCAGCTTCAAAGCTGATGAAAGCGGGTATTGCAGTGGCTTTGCAGAGCGGGTCAGAAGACTATGTTCCAAAGACCAGGGTAGTGCTTTTTGAAGCAGCAACAGCAGCAGCAAATGGTCTCTCTTTTGAAGAAGCACTGGCAACTATAACCGTCAATGCCGCAAGGATTTTGGGTATTGACAAGCGTGTTGGTTCTCTTGAAGTTGGCAAAGATGGTGATATAGCAATGTTTGATGGTGATCCTTTTGAGTACACAACACACGTTACAGCAGTGATAATTGAAGGTGAAGTTGTCAGCAACCAGCAAAGGTAGTGAGACTACAAGGTTCTTTTAAGAAAGACTGTTCTGGGGATCGATTGCAGGTCTTTAATGGTCGGCTGGATCTCCCAGACTTCTCTATTAACCATTGCAAGAACTGCTTCTTCTTGTCCAAATCCTATTTCACAAAGAAAGTAACCTCCAGGCTTTGTAATTGTGGCGCATTCTGTAAGAAGGCGGGCTATGAGGCCAAGCCCTTTTTCTTGTGCAAAGAGTGCTATTTCTGGCTCAAAGTCTTTAACTTCTCTGCTAAGTGTTGAACGGTCATTGGGATCTATGTAAGGAGGGTTGGTACAGCAAAAATCGAACTTGATTTCTGGAAAAATAGCCGATGTTAGATCACCAACAAAAAAGTGTACTCTTCTGTCTACTTGGTGTCGTTCGCTATTACGTTTTGCAACTTCTATAGCCAAGGTTGAAATATCTATAGCAAAAACTGCTGCTTCTGCGATTTCGCTAGCAATGCTGATGGCTATACAGCCAGATCCAGTTCCGATGTCTAGCACTGTTGGACTTTTAAGATCGAGTTCTTTGCAGAGGTTGACGACTTTTTCAACTATCAACTCGGTTTCTGGACGTGGAATGAGGACTGAAGGGTTAACTATAAAATTGCGCTTATAGAACTCTTGCCTGCCAGTGATGTACTGCAGAGGTTCTCCACTACAACGCCTCTCCACAGCCCGTTGAAAGCGTGCCTCTGTTTCCGTTGCTACTTCGTCTCTATTATGTGCAATTATGTATATAGTATCGCGTCCCAGTATTTCAGCCAGTAGCAATGAAGCCGTCATTCTTTCGTTTTCGATACCAGCACTTTTCAGTTTTGAGCTTGCAGCTTTGACTAACTCTTCGATTTTGGCCATAAAAGATATTTAGCCATAGGTTCTTCAGGATGTGTAGTAGAAGATTTAGAATAGTTTCTGGATTTGGTATACTCGCTCTATATATCGATCTTCTTCAAGCGACGGTTTAATGGACAAGTTTAGTTTCAAGGTAGGTAGTTTCTGTCTGCTTCTTGTCTGGTGGCTTCTCTGTTTGCTACCTAGTGTCTATGCTTCTGATCTACCTACTGATCCGGTAAACGACATAGCAGAAACTGGTCGCCCAAACTTGAAAGTTTTTACTGATCGCAAAGGCTTGCCACAAAACTCCATTTTAGCACTTGAGCTTGACAAGATTGGCTACATATGGGCTGGAACTCAGGATGGTGCTGCATACTTTAATGGCAGAACCTGGACTGTAGTCAATATGCCAAACCGTTTCAGGTCAAACTACATCAGTTCGATACTTGCAGCAGAAGATGGCAGTATGTGGTTTGCGACAGAAGGCAATGGCATACACAGGCTCAAAGATCAGACCTGGGCATCTTTTGACCAGACAATAGGGCTTGCATCAAATTCTGTTAACTATCTGTTTGAGACTTTTGATGCAAATGGCAAATCTACTATTTGGGCAGCCACGGCCAATGGTATAGCGCGTTTTGATGGCAATAGTTGGATCTCTGTTGCTGGCACAGAAGAGCTTCCAAATAGAAATGTAAAAGTAATAACTGAAACTACCTCGACTGATGGTAAGCATATTCTCTGGATAGGGACAGAGAAAGGGTTAGGCAGCTACAGCGATGGTAAATGGACAAGTTACACACAATCTAATTCTCCATTGCCAAATGACAGTATCCTTTCTTTCCATAAAAGCAGCAGCAAAGATGGAGATAAGCTTTGGATAGGGACAGAGAGTGGTCTGGTAAGTTTTCAAAATGGAGGTTGGAAGGTACACGAACTTTTCTCACCAAATGAAAAAGTGCGTGCAATTAGTGAAACGACCAATGCAGATGGGTCTAAGGTCTTATGGGTAGGAACAGAGAACTGTCTAGGGATTTTTGAGAAAGGGCATTGGCACACACTGAGAAGGTCAGATGGTCTTCCAAGTAGTTCTATCTATTCATTGTTAGAAGTTTCCACTTCAAATCTGACACAGTCCCTCTGGATAGGTACTTATGGAGGTGGCTTAGCCTGTTTTGAACAAGCTTCTTGGTATGTTATAGACAAAGCTTCTGGACTGCCGGAAAACATCATCTACAGTCTGATGGAGAGTAGGGCGGAAGATGGTGCAGAAGAGCTTTGGGTAGGAACGGAGTCTTCAGGGATTGCTTATTGGCACAAGGGTAAGTGGCGTGTTTTTAATACACTTGATGGTTTGCCGTCAAATGAAGTCATCAGCCTTGCTGAAACCAAGGTGGATGGTGAGAGAGTAATACTAGTAGGAACGAATGCTGGTATTGCTTATTTCAAAAATGGAACCTGGATAAACAACAGTCAAGACAAGAGCCTTCCAAATGTTGGAGCCTACGCATTTACAAAAACTAGAGCTGCAGATGGCACAGAAGCCTTCTGGGTTGGACTCAGAAAAGGAGGGCTTGCATATTTTGCTAACGGAAAATGGAAGATCTATACAACAAAGACTAGTGGTTTGCCACAAGATTCGGTCTACACAGCAGTTGAGACCAGGCTTGCTAATGGCAGGCGTGTTGTGTGGGCTGGAACTCGTGGTGGTGGGTTGGCAATGCTTGATCCAGAAAAAGAGTCTTGGACTGTTTACACGTTTCAGTCAGGCACCATCCCTAACGACTATGTCTACTCTCTACTTGAAGTAGAAAACCAGCGTGGTGAAAGGGAGCTTTGGGCTGGGACTCGTGGAGGAGTATCGATACTGAACTTGGACAGGAAAGATGCAAAGTGGGAAAGGCTTTCGGAACGGCTACAATCACCACTGCCAAACAACATAGTCTATCAGATGAAAAAAGATCATCGTGGTCGGATATATCTCTGCACAAACAGAGGAGTAACACGTTTAACACCTACATCAGATGGCTTTTATGTTTACGCATTTACCATAGAAAATGGTCTACCAAGCAATGAGTGTAATGGAGGTGCTTCTATGGTGGATAGCAGAGGGCGTATCTGGGTAGGAACCGTTGCTGGAATAGGACTATTTGACCCGGCCAATGAGATTGAGAAAGACAAGCCAAAAAGACCGTTACTTATTGAAAAAGTTCTAATTGGTGGAAAGGAAACAGATTTAGAGAAGGAGTTTTCTCTCTCTTATAAAGATACAAATATAGTTTTTGAGTTTGTGCTTTTAAGCTATTTTCGAGATAGTGAAGTACGCTACAAGACACAACTTATAGGGCTTGAAGAGAGCGAATCAAAATGGACATCTGATTATAAGAGAGAATTTACCAACCTTTCTGCAGGCAACTATACTTTTAAGGTTTGGGCAAGAGACGACACAGGAACTGTTTATGGTCCAAAATCGGTCAGTTTCAACATACGTCCTGCCCCTTGGCGTACCTGGTGGGCATATGTACTTTATGCTGCAGTACTAGTTTATGTTGGCTATCAACTAAATGAAGTGCGTATAAAAAACATAAACCGACGACAGGAGGAGAAGATATATTATCTGAGGCAGCTTCTCAAAAGTACACACCGCATCAATTCACAGCTCAAACTCACTATACTACTACAATGTATAGCAGAAGAAGCAGCTAGGCTTGTTGGAGGAAAGATAGGCAATATTGGTCTTGTTGAAGGTGATTTCGTAGTCTTCAAATATTTCTGGAAAGATGGGTGGAAGGTAGCAGATCTCTCTATACCTAAAAGTGAATCGATAATTGGGCTTGTAGCATCAAGCAAAAAGCCAGTAATTGTAGATGAGCAGATGGTCAATCGAGATCTAAAGCTTCTTCCTGAAGAGCTTATTGACTACTACAAGCAAGGTCTGATAGTTGTTCCCATAATCGACCGTAACGAAGACCTGGTTGGTCTACTGGAGGTAGGTAAGAAGCCTGGTAGGCCAATTTTTGGTGAGGCTGAATGTCAACTGTTAGAAGCTTTGGCATACCAAGCGTCTGTAGCCATAGAGAATGCAGAGCTTTATGAAGAGTTGGATGAGCGAAAAATCGAGTTAGAAGAGAAGAATGCACTCATAAATGAATCTATGGAAGAGCTTGAGAAGCTTTACAAAAATGAGCAGGAGGTAACACGCGCTCTACAGGAACTCGACCACATGAAGACCAATTTCCTGATTGTAACCTCTCATGAAATGCGCACACCGCTAACTGTTATCAAAGGCAACAATGAACTATTGCTAGAAGGGATTGCTGGCCCACTAAATGCTTCACAAGAACGCTCTCTCAAAACTACACAGAGAATGGTTGAGCGTATGGTTAAAAGTTTTACAGATATTTTAGAGATGCTCAAAATCAATGAAGGTCAGGTTCCACTGCGTCTTGCTACTGTAGATGTAAAAGAGATTGTACTTTCAACAGTAGAGCAGTTGAGCGAGTTTATAGAGATACGTCAGCAGAAGGTCAAGCTTTCATTACCCGATAAGATAGAAGCCTTTCTTGATAGAGAGAAGATAGAGCTTGTACTAATAAATATAATACAGAACGCTATCAAATTTACTCCTGATCAAGAAGAAATAGAGATAAAGATAGATAAGCAGTATGAAGAACTAGAGATAGTAATTACTGATAGAGGGATTGGGATCGATCCTACTGAAATAGAGCGAATATTTGATAAATTCTACACAAGCTCCGACCCAAGTTCACACACTTCGGGTAAATTTGAATTTTCTGCACGTGGAACGGGTTTGGGTCTTTCAATTGCTCGTAGCTATGTGGAAGCACATGGCGGCAAGATCTGGGCGGAATCTGAAGGGAAGGGACGCGGGAGCAGTTTCTACATTATTCTTCCACTAATAACTTCTGAAGAATTGTTGAATAAAGGTCTAGCAAGAGAAGGGCTAAAACAGCAAGTAATAGAATGGCGGAAAGGGTGGGATTCGAACCCACGGTAGGCGTAAACCTACGATGGTTTTCAAGACCATTGCCTTAAACCACTCGGCCACCTTTCCAAAAAACAGGCACATTATACGGATCAAAGATAGAGAGAACAAGGAGAAGAAGCGGTTATGGCTACAGAATTTGTAGTTCTTGGCTCTGGTACAGCAGTTCCTACACCTGAGAGAGGAGCCGCCGGTTATCTGCTAAACACCTGCAAATCTTCATCAATGCTCGATTGTGGCCCTGGTTCTACTCGTAAACTCCCACTTGTAGGACGAGAGTTGATCGATGTGGACAGGGTGCTAATTTCACATTTTCACACCGATCACGTGTGCGATCTTTCAGCATTTATCTTTGGG
>JAEUQL010000195.1 GCA_016789295.1 Blastocatellia bacterium
CAACAGCAGATGTATAGAGAGTTATTTTTTGAAGATTTTTTGACCAAGTTAAAGGTTTTAATACTTTATGGAAACTACAAATAGTTATTATGAGGCTCGTTCAGAGCCAAGATACAGAATAGTAAAGAAGTTGTATTTACGGTTGGCCGAATCAGAGCCTTTGCAGAAAGAAGAAGTTATTACAGAAAACATTAGTGAGAACGGTATGTGTATCTGGACGAGGATGCAAATACCTGTGCAGAGTAGGGTTTATATTGAAACTCCAGAAAAAGATTTTCGCGCATTGGCAACAGTAATCTATAACTACCAATCACACACTGGACTCAAAATTATTACTAGCAAAGGTAAACAGTTCCTATTTTCGTAAAAGTCTATCTTAATAGCTGATTTGTACTAAAAATTACATAGCCTGTAAGCCGTCTAACAGCCATTCCGTAAATAGTTTTTTACACACACCTTCCATTATTTTTATTGCTTTTTTTCTTTTTTATGTGTAAATTGCCTTAGCATTATAGTTTTTTAATAGACTGTAAGTTATAAATTCTAAATATATTGAGCATATTGAGCCAAACTGAAATATTAGATACCCAAAGTATAGATTGCCCCTAATTAAGTTGTCTGTATGGGCTACTTTGTTAGATATCCTTACCTTCTGCTCAGCAGTAGCAGAAGATCTATGGAGGTAACTTTGAAGAGCAGATTTTGGCTTACACTATCGTTGATATTTGTTTTTACAACCCTTGGTTACTCTCAAGATTCAGAAAAATCGAGTTTTTTCAGACCCGTTCCGACAGCAAAAAACTCAAAAGAGTTGGCTGATATAGAGCCTCTTTACACATCGACAGATCCACAACAACAGATAGAGATAGCTCGTCAGTTTCTACAGAAGCATCCTCAAAGCAGGTTGAGGGGAATAGCATATCGCTATACTGTAGCAGCCTTGATACAGTTGGCAACACGTGATCAAGCCGTGACAACGGCTCAACAAGCATTGTCAGAACAACCTGACAACCTCAGTGTTATGTTTGAAATCTGTCGCATGGGTAGCGAAATGGCTCATAAGAAGGACTTTACCTATGCTGAAGTAGCTAATGAGATGGGTAAAAAAGCTCTAGCCCTTGTTGAGTCTGGATCTGTTCCTTATGAGTATAGCGATGAAGATTGGAAAAGCCGTAAAGAGATATTTTTAGGCACTATACACAAGTCGATGGGGATAATGGCGTTTTATCAAGAAAAATGGCCAGAAGCTGTGGAGGCGTTCGTTAACTCAACAAAGATGCTTCCAAAAGATCCCTATGGCTTCTACCTTCTTGCAAAGAGTCGCTATAGTGAGATCGCATCTGTGCAGAAACCTTCGCAAAAAAAGCTAGATCTTAACGAAGTAGTCAATGAGGTAATGAAAGATCTGGCTCGCGCATATGTTCTATCAGAGCAAGAAAGTTTCAAATGGTTACACGACCCTATAGATAAAGAACTCAAATATTTTGGTCAAGCCCTGAAACTTGCAAAACCTGTAGAAAATTACATCGATTTTGCAAGAGAAGAGACTTTGAACCTGAACGTTACTGCTCCGTTACCAAGCGGAGAAGGGTCGAAGTAGTAATGTTTTATTCTTAATAAGTAGTCCGAAGCTGTAAGGAAAAACTGCCGCTTGCAACAGAAACTTGCCTTGACAGCAAAAACCTCTTTGCTCACAATATGCTCAAGTTGCAGAGGCAGAAGTTTCGGACTTAGATCGTCCTAACAACCTGTCAAATCTGCTTGATAGCTTTCTACATACAGCAGTTGAGTCTAGTGGCTTTGAGTAAGTGAGATAAATAAGAAAGAGATCCAGGTATCTGATGGGAGCTAAGGTAATCATCTATAATTCCAATTCACCCGATAGTGAAGTAGAGAAGAGTATCTCATCAGATGCCCAGTTGATAAATATTGGCCGTCATCCAGCTAGCTACATACACCTCAACTCCTCTCACATCTCCAAAGAGCACGCTGTTATTTTGCAAGAGAATGAGACTTTCTACCTGATAGATAAGAGTACAAATGGCACGACGCTCAACAAGACCAAGCTAGAAAGAGAGAAGCGATATCGTCTCAAAGATGGTGATACCATCCTCATTGCAGAATATAGGATCAAGTTTATTATGGAAGCACAGGTTTCAAGTCCATCTCCGAGACCTGTGGCGTCAAAGTCTGTGGAGACTTCCACACGCTCGGCGGCGGCAGCAGCAGCAGTTTTTGATATCGAAGAGAACGATGTTGAAGACTCTATGCAGAGCGATCTGCTGATGCCAACAATACCATCTACTTTTGAGGATATGATACGTAGTATCGATCCTGGGGAAGAGCCTTCTTATCTGGTTTTTGTAGGTGGAAATAGAGATGGCCAGAGAGTAGAGCTGCGTGGTGGAACCACAGAGATATTTATTGGCAGCTCACCAAAATGCCAAATACAACTTTCTCATCAGTCCATCTCCCCACTACACGCAAAGATTCGTATGGACTGGGCGGGAATAACTGTATATGACCTCAACGCTCAAGGCGGTGGAGGAATTTTCATAAATGGAGTTCGTATCAACAGTAGCAGAAAACTCCATAACGGTGACGAAATATCTTTCGGAATTCCTGTAAATATGGGTGGAGTCAAGCTGTTGCTTTATGACCGCCACTCACTTTCAAGTGATAATCTAGTTGGACTTCCACCTCCTATCACGGAACTTAACTCAGAAAAAGCAAAGGAGCCAGAAAGCGATCAGGCAGTGGGTGAAAAGCCGAAGCCTGAAACAGCAACTGTTAAAGCAAATACAACTAACTTACCTCCTAACCCTGCTTCTCCAGAAACTGCTGCCAGTACTACAGATGTTGGTTCTGCAACTGAAGGAGAAGATGTTGAGCCAGCCGGCGAAGAGAAAAAGGCAGGTCTCATAGACTTCAATAGAGAGATCTATGCTGGAATTACTGTTCGAGAACTGGTGGCTATTCTCTTCATAATTATTGTTGTTATTGTCTTCTCTGCAATAGTCCTAAGCTTTTTCTAAACTAGCTATTAACAATAAGGAGTCTTGTATGGCTTATCCTGAGTACTACGAATCGGATGTAGTACTGCGCGATGGTTCAACTATCCGCTTGCGTCCGATAAAGCCTGAAGATAAAGAAGGTTTGATAGACCTTTACAAGAATCTCTCAAAAGAGAGTTTATACTTCAGGTTCTTCACGATCCCTGAGCCAACCGATGAAATACTCAACTATCTAACCAATGTAGACTACAAAGACCACTTCGCTCTGGTTGCTGTGACAGCAGGCCACGTAGTAGCTGTGGCACGTTATTACAGAGATGCAGAGCAGCACGACAAGGCCGAAGTAGCGTTTATCATTGCTGATGCTTTGCAAGGGCGTGGAATAGGAACGAAACTTCTCGAACGTCTTGCACAGATTGCGCAAGATAACGATATAAACACTTTTGAAGCAGATGTTCTATCAAACAACTACAAGATGATAGACCTTTTCCTTAACTCTGGGTTCGATGTAAAGAGACACGTTGATAGTGGAGTGCTTCAGTTTGAGTTTAATATCGAACAGAGTAAAAAATTTGAAGAAAAAGCCGCAGAAAGATCACAAAAAGCTGCCTCAGCATCACTTAAACCTTTCTTTGAACCAGATGCTGTTGCGGTCGTTGGTGTCAGTAGAAAGCGCGAACAGATAGGTTCTGCAATCTTCTACAACATCATTGAAAATGGTTTCAAAGGGTCAGTCTATCCAGTGAATCCAAAGGTAGACAGTATAGGTGAATATAAAGCCTATGCAAAAGTTAGCGACATACCTGGTGATGTAGACCTTGCTATCATAATTGTTCCTCCAAAGTTTGTAGAAGAGACTGTGGAAGATTGTATTGAAAAAGGTGTCCACGCAATAGTGATAATCACAGCAGGTTATGGAGAAACTGGAATAGAAGGCAAGAAAAGACAAGAAGCTTTGGTGGAGAAGATTCGTGATGCAGGAATCCGTATGATAGGACCAAATTGCATGGGAATCCTTAACACAAAAGCAAACCTTAATGCTACATTCTCACCAGTCTATCCACCAGCAGGGTCTGTAGCACTTTCAACCCAAAGTGGTGCTCTTGGCCTTGCAATTCTTGACTATGCCAAACAGTTAAACATAGGTATATCTTCTTTCGTTTCAGCAGGTAACAAAGCTGATGTGTCCGGTAATGACTTGATACAGTACTGGGCCGAAGACAGAGATACTTCGGTTATACTGCTCTATTTGGAATCTTTTGGCGATCCAAAAACATTTAGCCAGTTGGCCAGAAGAATTTCAAAGAAGAAGCCAATAGTTGCTGTTAAATCTGGACGCTCTACAGCAGGTGCTCGTGCAGCTTCTTCACATACTGGTGCACTTGCATCAAGTGATAATGTAGTAGAAGCACTCTTTAGGCAAGCTGGGATTATACGTACAGACAGCCTTGAAGAACTCTTTGACGTAGCTGCACTTCTTGCACACCAACCACCACCCAGAGGACGCCGTGTTGGGATACTTACAAATGCTGGTGGCCCTGGAATTATGGCTGCCGATGTTTGTGAGGCAAAAGGTCTTGAAATCCCTTCACTCAGCGACCAGACAGTAAAAGAATTGAAAGCCATCTTGCCACCAACGGCCAGCGTTGCAAATCCTGTCGATATGATAGCTTCTGCTACACCCGAACAGTACATACGCTCTATGCAGTTGATGCTTGCAGATGAGAATATAGACAGTCTGATAGTTATCTATATCCCACCTTTAGTAACAAATCCAGAAGAGGTAGCTCAAGCAATTGTTGAAGGTGCAAAAGAGACTCATGGCAAGACTCTTATTGCTACATTTATGCGTGCTCAAGGTGCTCCATCTACACTTGCCCCTATACCGTGCTATCCTTTTCCAGAGTCAGCAGCAAATGCACTTGCAAAAGTAACTTTCTATGGAGAATGGAAAGATAGGCCAGTTGGAGAAGTGCCAAGCTTTGAAGATATTAAAGAAGAGCAAGCACGTGCTATAGTTGATAAAGTGATAGCAAGGGGTGGTGGCTGGTTGAGTACAATAGAAGCACAGGATCTCTTTTCTGCCGTAGGAATACCAGTAGCTAAAGCCCGTTTTGCCTATGATTTTGGTGAAGCTGCTACGATTGCAAAAGAGATAGGCTTTCCTCTTGTTCTCAAAGCTGCAGGCCCAAAACTTCTGCACAAAACAGAACGTGCAGCAGTAAAACTCAACCTTACAGACCTGGCTGAGTTTTCAGATGCATATGATGACTTCAAGAAACGCCTTGGTAGAGATATGACAGGTGTGGTTGTACAACAAATGGTACCAAAAGGCGTAGAAGTCATGATAGGAGCTATTCAAGATAAAACCTTTGGTCCACTGATTCTTTGTGGTAGTGGAGGTATTCTTGTTGAACTGCTGGCTGATGTAGCTTTCCGGCTCCACCCTCTCACTGATATTGATGTAATAGACATGCTGAATGAAGTAAAAGTAGGCAAGCTGTTGCGTGGGTATCGTGGAGCACCACCTGCTGATGAGGCCGCTCTCAAAGAAGTCTTGCTACGAGTGTCAGCCCTGATGGAGATCTGCCATGAAATTCAAGAACTGGACATCAATCCAATAAAAGTTTGGGAAGATGGAATATTGGCAGTTGATGCAAGAGTTCGAGTAGAGAAAGTGCATCAACAACAGCGTTCTAGAAGGATTCTTTACTAAAAGCTTTCAGCAATTCAGATGGCACAAGTAGTCCACTTGTGCCACACCCCATCCTTACTTTCTTGCTCAAAACTTCTCAAAATAAAGAATGCAGTTTTTTGGGAACCTATTTTCTGGCTTTGTGTCTAAAGAGAACAAAACAACAAGAGTGAGATAGAAAGCCGGCTCTGGACCACTCTACAACTATTTTTGTAGTTTGGAGGAGAATTATGTTTGAGAATTTAGTAGAGTGTAATGGAGCCAGAATTAAGACCCATAATTATATATATTTTCTAGCTACTTCCTTTACTTGGACAGTAGCTCTAACGGTTTCTATACTAGCTGGAATATTTTTTTATGATGCAAAGCTTAATGAACAACTCTCTCTTATGACAATGCTTGAGCTTTTGCCGCCTCCACCACCAGCACCAATGGGCAGACCAGCAAAACCTCAAGTCAAATCGTCAGGCATGGTGGCTACAGCAACCTCACCCGTTAGAAATGTCCCTGAAACTATAGAGTTACCAAAAGAAGTAGCCTTTACCCCTGCATCAACTCCAACTCCAGGTGCTGTAATCAGTGATGAAGATCTGGTAGGAGTTGGAGATCCAAACGGTATTCCAGGTGGTATAATGGGTGGCCTTCCCAATGGGGTTGTTAACAGTACGACAGTTGATGCTGCAAGAAAACTTCCAGAGCCACCAAAACTGCAAATAGAAGAAGTTGCACCACCTGCAGCTTCACAAATAGTACGTCGTAGCGAAGGAGTTATAAGGGGCAATTCTCTGGTAAAAATTGTTCCAGACTATCCAGAATTGGCTCGCCAAGCCAGGATTCAAGGCGATGTGCAGATAGAACTAACTATAGACGAAGAAGGTAGTGTAAAAATGGCAAGGATTATTAGCGGACACCCTGTTTTGCAAAAGACTGCCCTCGAAGCTGCACGCAAATGGAAGTTTAACCCAACCGTCTTAAATGGTACACCTGTAAAAGTTCAAGGAATACTTACATTTAGGTTTTCGATTTGACAATTCCATAGCTAAGGCAGTCTGGTTTGTTGCTTTACTTTTGCCAACTACTTTGTTAGCTTTCTACTTTATCACTTATTAGCTAACATTTACAAACTTTTGCACGAATTCTAATAAAAAAGAGACACAACAGTGTCTCTTTTTCTAATTTTTTAA
>JAEUQL010000196.1 GCA_016789295.1 Blastocatellia bacterium
AATAACTTGGATTATTTCCCATCACTACTTGCCACTGTTGTTGTGTAACTTCATATTTCCCAATCTCAAAACTTTGGCTTATAGTAACTTCGTGCACAGGGTATTCATCGTTCTCTCCATTTTTTGACCCCATAAGAAACTTTCCAGACTCTATCTTTACAAATTCACCAGTCAGAGATGTATCCGGTTCAGAGTCTTCTACCACTAAGCTACTAATAGAATTATCAGTTAAGTTATGAGAGGTTAGCAGAACTCCTGACATAAATATGGCTAAACATATATCTTTTATTAACATATTTTTTACCTTTTACAGTTGTAATTTCACTAGAATGAGGATAAGAGCCTATAAAACTGTAGAAACTTTCACAACAGAGCATTTCTTATCGATTTTAATGCTGCAAGGCTAAATCAACTTCTGATATTCTTGCTCAGAGAATCCAAAAATTACCTTCCCATCTTTGATTACGAAAGGCCGTTTTAAGAGGTTAGGTTCGGACAGTACCAGATCTATAACCTCTTCTTTAGTCAGAGACTTTTCGGCTAAACCTAAAGCTTTAAAGGGCTGACTTTTTGGATTTATGAAGATAGAAGGGTCAAACTGCTGAAAAAGTGCTTCAAGTTCCGGTTTAGTGAAGGGATTTTTCGCATAATTGCGTTCATGAAATATAGAGCCAGCATCTACAAGAAAGCTTCTTGCTTTTCGGCAGGTAGTACAGGTCGATTTCCAATAAAACTTCAACTCACTCATATATTCCTCGTCACTTTGATTTAAGACTGCTGGCCAAATTTTAAGCACAACAGAAAGGATTCCGAAGCTATGAAAGCCGATTCTTGCCAAAAAGGCAGTCTGCAACCTGCACTCTATTTATTTGCCTCTTTTGCTTGCGGTATAACAGCAGGTAAACTACTGACAGAAAGCTTGCAACCCAAAATGTGGCAAGTAGTTGTAATACTTTTGTTAGTACTTGTAACAGCATTTCTGAAGAGGATAGATCAACAAGTAGCAACAGCATTGATACTGTTGGCTTTTCTGATAGGCGGTGTGTTTGTCTATCAACTCCAGAAAAGATCTGAAATAGAGGCGAGTCACCTTTTAGTAAAAATAGAAGACAGACTTGATATGGAAGCAAGTAGGGAAATAGAGATATTTGCAAAAGTGATCCGTCCTCCTGTTTCTGCGCGAGGGCGTGTCTATATAGATATAGAACTCCACTATATCGCGCTGAGAACTGGAGTAATAGACTGTCGTTCCAAAAAAGCAAAACTGGTACTTTGGCTCAAAGATCAGGTTGAGCTAGTAAAATATCAGCAAGAAAGTCTTAGTATAGGTGATCACATTCATGCTTTGGCAAAAATCCAAGCAGAACAGTATCACAACCCTGGTGTGTTTGATGCTAAAACATGGGAACAAGAATATCTATTAACTATTTCTATAGGCAGATTAGAACTATTGGAAGTTTTAGTTAATTGTCAGCCTACCGCTATTGAGAAACTTCAACAGTATATAAACAGGGAGATAGAACAGAGCTTTACAGAAGAGTCTATGGGACTGCTTAAAGCCTCAATTCTTGGCAATGGCCATTTTCTTACAGATGCTATAGATGATAGGTTTCGTAGAAGTGGAACTTACCACATCCTTGTCATTAGTGGTTCACATATTGCTTTGCTAGCATTGATAATCGACTATTTTTTGAGACTGATAACAAAACATAGAGCCTCTAGATTGGTAATAATTGGGTTATGTTTATGGGGGTATGCTCTACTAACAGGGTTGCAACCACCTGTATTTCGTGCAGTTTTAATGTCGAGTTTTCTTTTATTTGGGTTGCTTATCTGGCGCAAAGTTGCAGCAGGAAATTTTTTGGGTCTTTCTGGGTTACTAATTTTGGCAATAGATCCGAAAGTACTTTTTGGGGCAAGTTTTCAGCTAACTTTCATTGCTGTGGCGGTTATTTTACTGTTAGTGTTGCCTCTGATGCAAAGAGTTGAAGCCATAGGTAGGTGGCAGCCTAGCAGAAAGACACCTTACCCACCCAACTGTTCGCGACAAGTCAAATGGCTTGCAGAGCTGCTTTACTGGAGTGGTTCCAGATTTGCTTCGGAAATGGCAGAATCTCCCATCAAATACAGGTTAGAAAAGAACAAGTGGGCACTGCACCTGGAGCGGTATGGTCTTCAAAAGCCACTTCGTTACATCTTTCTACTACTCACTACTTCTACCTTTGTACAGTTGGCTCTATTGCCACTATCCATATACTACTTCAACAGAGTTTCACCAATTGGTATATTTCTCAATATTACTGCTGAAGTCATGATGACGCTTCTTTTAGCTCTTTTCCTGATATTTTCTATTATTGGAACGCTAATACCTTGGTTGGTTCCAGTGGTAGCTTCTTTAGTAGAACTGTTTTGTAATCTATTTGTTATGGTTGCTTCTACTAGCAGTACTAATTGGATAACAAGCTTCAGAATTGCCCATTTTTCAGGAGTTTTTCAACTCTTTTATATAATCTATGAACTCTTTTTCTTGGCTTTAATGGTATTTGTAGGAAGGTGGAATCCTCTACAACTGCGAAGGTCTAGTTTAGGTTTGGCCACGAAGATCTCTCTAGGAATAGCGACTCTACTATTTCTTATTATTCTATTGCCTGTAAAAACGGAAAAATTGCTAGGTACTGCTTCAACTTCTAAAGATAAATTGTCTCTTTCTTTCTTAGATGTGGGGCAAGGCGATGCTATATTTATTAAGTTTCCTTCAGGAAAAAGCATGTTGATAGATGCAGGAGGGAGTTTTTTTAAGGGCAGTTTCTCGGTAGGTGAGCAAGTAGTATCACGTTATTTATGGTGGAGAAGTGTAGAAGAGTTAGATTATGTAGTGGCTACACATTCTGACCTAGATCATATTCAAGGACTTTCTGATGTTATAGAAAACTTTCGAGTAAAAACTGCTGTAGTTTCAGGTTTTGCACAAGAAGATCCAAATCTAGAAGATTTTAAGAAAAAAGCTGCAGAATATGGGATTAAATTATCTATTTGGAGTCAAGGAGAGAGTTTTGAAATAGATGGTGTTAAGATAGATATACTTTGGCCAAGCAGAAATAGTTTTGCTAGGTTAGATAATAACTGTTCATTAGTTATGAGACTGATCTATGGAGAGAAGGTTTTTCTTCTCACTGGAGACATAGAGAAGGAGGCAGAAAAGTTTATTCTAAAAAGTGTATCAGCTTTAGAAAGCGATCTCTTAAAGGTTCCACATCATGGAAGCAGGACATCGAGTAGTGAAGAGTTTCTAAAGGCTGTTTCACCAAAAATTGCTATTATTTCTGCTCCAAAATGGTCAAGATTTAACCACCCACATTCTGAAGTAGTTGAAAGGTATTGCCAAAAAGGAGTGAAGGTCTACCAAACGGGTATTTCTGGGACAATAGATGTTGTGACCGATGGAAAGAGTTTGCAGGTGAAAGAGTTCATGGAAAAAGGACGTCATTGTCGCTAAACAACACCTTCTTTGCTCCAGACTACGGTGTGGTATAATCAACGTTAATTTTCAAAAGCAGCAACTATCTCTTGTAGATAAATCCGTTGTAGATAATATGGAGATGCCTAGACAAAGCTTCAAACAGCCAGATAAGAAGTACGCAGAGCTAGTGGAACAGTATTCTCACCTTCTAGCTCTTCCTGCACAAAGGCTTAAATTTATTAGATCTGCACTCGAAAGGTATCATACCAATCCTTTAGCAGAGCGGATGGTTTGGCTCAAAGAGATAACTTTTAGAAAGACCATTATTGAAGAACTGATCAAACATCTACCAAGTAATGTTCCCAGACCTCGTGAAGTATCTTTCGTTTTCTGGCTTTACAAAGTGCGCTATCCTGTTTATTTTACAACTATCTCTGCTGCTGTACTGCTTGGTGCAATAACAGTACAATGGACATATGCTAAAATCAGTAGCTCAAGATTTTTGAGTGTTGGAACAGCACTCCAAACAAAGCAAGAACCACTCCAAACTCCACTCCAAATCAAAACTACTGAGACCCAGAAAGTAGCCGATGATGGAGTTGATGTGGAGGGTTATGGACCAGAAAAGATATGGCTTGTAGAGAAAGCAGAACAGTACGAGCAGTATAGTAATGGCTGTCGTGTTCTGACAGCTTATGAAACTAAAAGTGCTCAAAGAGATTTCTATTCACTCAAACGTAAACCAACAAAACAGGGAACACACTCACCTGTAGAAGCTCATCGGTTGGTCTTCTATCCAGAGCAGCATGACAATCCAATAGGTATTCTTTATCACACTACACAGAGTGACATTTTGCCATTTCTCCCAACCTACAACCAGAAATTGAAAGGTAGAACTGATTATCTACTTGAATATGTAAAAAAAGAGAAGCTATACAATTATTTGATAGATCGCTTTGGCAGGATCTATCGTGTAGTGGATGACAGCCACTATGCAAATCATGCAGGTAACTCCATTTGGGGAGATGAGGAATCGGTCTACATCAACTTGAACAATGCTTTTTTGGGGGTTGCTTTTGAAGGAATGTGGTCAGCCGATGTTAAGTTTAATCCAGATGAGATAAATGAAGCACAGATATACGCAGGTAAAATGTTGACAGAAGTTCTGAGGAGTAAGTACAGAATAAAAGACATAAACTGTGTGACGCATGGTCTTGTATCGATCAACCCAAATGACTATCTGATAGGCTTTCATCTGGATTGGGCTACAGGTTTTCCTTTCAGCAAAATGGGACTTCGTGACAAATATCTTCAAGCTCCACCAAGTATCTCTGAGTTTGGTTTTAGGTATGACAAAGGTTTTGTCAAATCTATTGGTGGTCAAGTGTGGCCAGGGATCACATTGGCAGAGGCACGTTTGAGAGCAGAAGCATCCGATATAGGCTTGAGTGTAGAGGAGCTGAGAAGGCAGCTACAGCGAGACTTCAGTCTTTATAAACAGTGGTTGAAGCAAGCAAGAGAAAGAGCTGGTGACAGTAGTGACAATGCCAAAGAATTAGATGGGAAGATGAAAGGTGATAGATTTAGCCAGTAGTCGATTAAAATGTTGATCTTTAGACTAGCTTGGACTTCAGATGGAGAGTTGTGGTAAGCTAGTTGCCGCTTTCTACACCAAGCTCTACTACAGAAGCATCGGTTTGTGAGTAGTTTTAGAAAAATGACAAAGAGAGAGTTGATCACCCAAGTAGCGGCTCGAACGGGTTTGACCAAAAGATCTGTAGGTCGATGCCTAGATGGGCTTCTTGGCTCTCTCAAGCACAGTATTGCTCAGGGCAGATCGGTCAAGCTACGTGGTTTTGGCCAGTTTCGTGTAATTAGAGTGCGTGCCAAAAGCCAGAGTAGAGATGGACAAGAAAATACTGGACAAGAGTCTGGTAAGGTTGTTTTGAAAGCACGCTACAGGTTGCGCTTTAGGCCAGGTCAGAGTCTTGTCTGGTTAGGCGAAAGCAGAGCCAAACCACTATCAAGTAATGCAGAAATATCAAAGGTCTTGATAGAAAATAACATCAGTGGAGGAACCATGAACGACACGAGCGAAGCACAAGACCAGACACAGGAAGAAGCATCGTTTCAGGGTCTAGACGTAGGTACAAGCCGTATTGTGTTGGCCAGCGGCACATTCAATAATATAAAGACACAGACCCAGCTAAATGCTTTTGTGACTGTTCCATACTCAAAATTTACTGAAAATATTCTTAAGCAGAACAAGATCCCTTACCAGTTGAATGGTAGTAAAGAGCTTGTCATATTTGGTAATGAGTCAGAAAAATTTGCTAACTCTTTCAATGTTGAAGCACGTCGCCCAATGTACAATGGCTTGCTAAATCCAAATGAGGCAAATGGATGGTTGGTCATACAGTCAATAATAGAACTTCTTGTCAAGAAGTCAAAAAAGCAGGAGATGATCTGTTTTTCTGTCCCTGGTGCTCCACGAGGTGGTGAGGCAAATCTTGTCTACCACGAAGGTATGATAAAGAACTATTTGCAGAGTCTTGGTTACAGTGCAAAGAGTGTCAACGAGGGGCTTGCAGTTGTTTTTGCCGAGCTTGAGAAGGATAACTTTACAGGTATTGGAATAAGCTGTGGTGGTGGAATGTGCAATGTTTGCCTTGCTTTTATGTCTGTTCCAGTCTTTTCATTCAGCATTTCGAAAGCAGGTGATTACATCGACACAGCAGTGGCTGCGGTCACTAGTGAAGTTCCAACACGCATTCGAGTGATCAAAGAAGAGAGTCTTGATCTATCGCGCCAACCAAAAGACAAATATGAGAATGCAATGCACATATACTATGAGGAGATGATATTGACTCTTGTTGAAGCCCTTCGCTCAGAGATCTCAGAGTCTCGCAATCTGCCAAAACTCGACAGGCCAATCCCAATAGTGATCTCAGGAGGGACAGCTAAACCAAAAGGTTTTATTGACAAATTTGACAAGATCTTCAAACAGAACGATTTTCCTATAAAAGTTTCTGAAGTACGCATTTCAGATGAACCACTCACTGCTACAGCACGTGGCTGCTACATAGCAGCAGCATACGAAGCTTGAGCTTTTGAAGGTTGTGGAGCGCAAGAAGTTTTATGAAGACGCTTCTCTTCATTGCTCTACCTTTTTACCTTGTTGGATTCGTTCCATTGGTGGCATTACTATTTAAAAAGCAGGTGCCACCAATTGCCACTATACTTATGCCTGTTTTTTGTGGTTTTGCTCTACACACAGGCTCAATAGTACTACGTGGTCTGGAAGTAGATCGTTTTCCTTTGGTTCTTTCTGTTGAGATCTTCTCTTTCTTGGGTTGGGTAATAGCTGGATATTTTTTGATAGGCAGTCTGTCAAACCGTAGTAGATTGCTTGTTAACTATATCTTTCCTA
>JAEUQL010000197.1 GCA_016789295.1 Blastocatellia bacterium
GTCACAAAAGATGGTTTCATAGCAGGCCCTAAAGCTCTTGAGCACATTGTAGACACAGTACTCTATTTCGAAGGCGAACATCACCACAGCCACAGAATTGTTAGAGCATCAAAGAACCGCTTTGGTCCAGCAAACGAACTGGGCATATTTGAGATGACTGGAGGTGGGCTTGTTCCTGTTAAAAATGCTTCAGAGATGTTTTTGAAGCAGCGACCAGTTGGGGTTGCTGGTTCGATAGTGCTCGCGTGCATAGAAGGGACAAGACCGATCCTCGTAGAAGTTCAGGCACTTGTAAGCTCTACCAGATATGGAACAGGGCGAAGGATGGCGCAAGGTGTAGACCAGAACCGTGTAGCACTGCTGATAGCTATGCTTGAAAAGCGCGTTGGTCTACAGATGCTTGCTGACGATGTATTTGTCAATGTAGCTGGTGGAATAGACCTAAATGAGCCTGCCGCAGATATGGGCATAGTAGCAACTATCGTGTCAAGTTTCAAAAATGTTCCTATCGATCCATCTGTAGCCGTTTTTGGAGAGATAGGTTTAGCAGGTGAGGTAAGGGCTACTTCACAGGCGTCTTTGAGGATTAAAGAGGCATCGGCAATGGGAATGAAGAGGTGTATACTACCAGCAAGCAACCTCGAAGGACTAGAGTCGTCTGAAAATATTGAACTTATAGGTGTTAGATCTGTTGTCGATCTTATAGATGCGCTTTTTTAAGAAAAAGCTACCATTCTTCGTAAATTCTCTATTTTATATGAAGATGTAATAACGACGTTTACTCAAAAGGTTCCATCATGAACTTTGATATAAATCTTATACGCTTTGGTTTTTCACTACTTCTCATAATGGCGAGCGTTTATCTATCGCCATTTCCACAAAAACCTTTTCTGTCAGGGTTTATCGGTCTTTTTCTTGCAACAGCTATCATATTTTTTGAAGTCAGAATACGCAAAGCTTCCTTAAAAACACTTATAGGTGGGGCTTTCGGTTCAATACTGGGAATAATAGGTGCTTCGCTAATAGGTTTTTTGGTGTCGGTACAAGATGCTATTCCGCCACACATCAAGGCATATGCAACACTTCTACTAATGCTCTTTATGGCATATGTTGGGTTAATAGTTGGTGCTATAAAAGGCGACTATATCAATCTGTCTATCTTTGGTGGGCTACTTCGTTCTGACAGCACTGCCAAAACGCAGAATCTGATACTCGATACAAGTGTGATAATAGATGGAAGAGTTGCTGATATAGCCGAGACGGGTTTTTTGGGTGGGCAACTGATAATTCCACAATTTATGCTAAGAGAGCTTCAACAGGTTGCAGACAGTGCCGACTCTGCAAAACGTAACCGTGGCCGCCGTGGTCTTGACATACTGCAACGCATCCAGAAGAACCACAACCTCGATGTTTCTGTCTCTGATGTGGATTTTCCTGACATACGCGAAGTTGACCACAAGCTTATAGAACTGGCAAAGCAGATCAACGGCAAAATAGTTACCAACGATTTCAATCTAAACAAAGTAGCACAACTGCGAGGTGTACAAGTACTCAACATCAACGAGCTGGCCAATGCTCTAAAACCTGTAGTCTTGCCCGGTGAGACTATGAAGGTCTTTATACTCAAGGAAGGCAAAGAGTATAACCAAGGTGTTGCCTATCTCGACGATGGTACTATGGTAGTTGTTGACAATGCTCGACGGATGATAAACAAAAATATAGAGATAAGTGTAACCAGTGTTCTTCAAACTACAGCAGGGAAGATGATATTTGGAAAATATATGGACGAGCGTTCAAATCCGCCAAACGCTCCAAGCACACCTACTGGAGTATCTGTCTCTCAACCAACATCACAAACCAGCCCACAACCTGCTTCTGCAACAAGTAGCAAGCAGTCATTGGTTTGATTCTGATATGAGCATAGCTGTAATACCTGCTGGTGGTCAGGGAAAGCGGATGGGAGGAACTGGCTTGGAAGGTCGCCCCAAGCAGTTTCTTCAGCTTGGAGGCATTCCAATAATAATCAACACACTAATGCAGTTTGAAGCTTGTCCCGATATAGACCAGATATTTGTTGTTTTGCCAGAAGCAGAAGTAACTGATGGTTTTTTTCTCTCTCTTGTAGAGAAGTATGGACTGCAAAAGGTACATCCACCTGTAGTTGGAGCAAGCGAAAGGCAAGGATCGGTCTACTGTGGATTGAAAGCGGTTGCTTCACTTTTAGAAAGAGGAGTGCTGCAGGGCGATCCAGTTGTATCTATACACGATGCTGTAAGACCGCTTGTCACACCAGAACTTATCTCAAAGACTATTGCCGTTGCTGCAGGCTCAGGTGCTGCACTCTGTGCGACTGCTGCAACCGATACAATCAAAGAGGTAGAAGATGGCGAGGTGGTGGCTACTATTGCTCGAACAAGAGTCTATCTTGCACAGACTCCACAATCATTCCGTTTTTCTCTTATATTCAAAGCACATCAAATAGCAGAAGCTGAAAATATAGCAGCTACAGATGATTCAATGCTGGTTGAAAATTTAGGAATTAGGGTAAAGATTGTGGAGGGTGTTGCAGAAAATATGAAGATAACAAAACCGGCTGACCTGCAGATTGCAGAAAAGATCCTTTTAGAAAGAGCAAAAGGTTCAAAACAATAGCTTTGAACCTTCTGCTTTTGCAACTCCTAAACAGTCATTATCTCTTGCTCTTTCTGTTTGGCTACTTCGTTGATCTTTTCAATAAACTGATCGGTCAACTTCTGTATCTCTTCCAGTCCAGCCTTTTCATCGTCTTCAGTAATCTTTTTGTCTTTCAGTAGCTTTTTGAGCTTCTCGTTCTCATCTCTTCGTATGCTACGAACTGCTGTGCGGTGCTCCTCGGCTACATCTCTAACAACCTTGGTAAGGTGTTTGCGCCTCTCTTCGTTAAGAGGTGGAATAGGGATTCTAATGACGCGCCCATCGTTTGAAGGATTTATTCCAAGGTCTGATGTCTGTATGGCTTTTTCGATCTGTCCAAGTATCGATGGATCCCAGGGTTGAACTGTTATCAACTGTGGTTCTGGAGCACTTATATTTGCTACCTGATTGAGTGGAGTCGGAGTGTGGTAGTAGTCGATGTGTATATTATCGAGTAGGCTGACAGAAGCACGACCTGTGCGTATCCCGCTCAGCTTACGCCGTGCATCTTCTACGGTTGACTCCATTCTAGTCTTAGCTTCTTTACTTATCTCTTTAATCATACTCTAGCCTTTCTCAATCGAGTTGTTATTAAGTTAAAGGTTATTGTATATCTTCAAATTAGTAGCAGTTAGACTATATTTAGCTAACTCTTGTGCCAACTTTCTCACCTTGTACCACACGAACTATATTTCCAGGCTTTAGGAGGTTGAATACTAAAATAGGTAAGCTGTTGTCTTTACAGAGTGCTATTGCTGAAGCGTCCATAACCTTCAGATTCATTTCCAGTACTTGCTGGAATGTAAGACTTGTAAAAAGTTCTGCTGTTGGATTTAGTAGAGGATCTGAAGAGTAGACACCATCAACTTTAGTAGCTTTTAGTAGTACGTCGGCCTTTATTTCCAAAGCTCTCAAGGATGCAGCACTGTCTGTAGTGAAGTATGGACTGCCCGTTCCTGCAGCAAAGATCAATATTCTTCCTTTCTCAAGGTGACGAAGAGCACGACGGCGAATAAAAGGTTCGGCTACTTCGCGCATCTCTATTGCAGAAAGAACTCTGGTTGGAACGCCAAGTTTTTCGAGAGCGTCTTGTAGGGCTAGAGCGTTGATTACGGTTGCAAGCATTCCCATATAGTCGGCTGAAGATCTATCCATGCCTGCAACTGAAGCCGCCACACCACGAAAGATGTTTCCTCCTCCAACTACAAGAGCTGTTTCAACACCTAGAGCGTGAACTTCTCTAACCTCTTCTGCTATGGAAAATGCTATTTGTGGATCAATGCCGTAGCCACGCTCTCCCATAAGAGCCTCGCCACTAAGCTTGAGAAGGATACGATTATAAACTGGTTTGGGTGTCATAGTAGTTGTCTACACAAGGTTTTTTAACATAAAGCTGTAAAAAACAAGCCCCTCGTTGGAGGGGCTTGCTCTGTTTCTGCTTCTTTTTGACTACTGTTGCAGTGCTGCTGCTACTTCACTGGCAAAGTCGTCTTTACGTTTTTCTAAACCTTCACCCATTTTGAATCGAACAAATCGTCTAATTCTGATATTTTCGCCTATTTTGGCAATCACCCTGTTCAAAAGCTCGGCAACTGTTGTTGCTTGATCTTTGATAAAAGGCTGTTCAAGCAGACAGATCTCAGAATAGAACTTGCTGATACGGCCTTCGACTATCTTGTCGATAACCTGAGCAGGTTTGTTTTTGTTCTTTTCATCGCTAAGGGCTTGCTCGCGAGCGATTTCGCGTTCTTTGTTTAGAAGCTCTTCTGGGACTTCGTCTTTCGACACAAAACGTGGCTCAGCAGCACAGATGTGCATTGCTATGTCTTTGACAAAACCTTGAAAATCTTCGCCTCTTGCAACAAAGTCTGTTTCGCAGTTGATCTCTACAAGAACACCAACTTTTCCGCCCATGTGTATGTAAGACCCTACAATACCTTCGGCGGCTACACGACCCTCTTTCTTTTTAGCACTTGCAAGGCCACGCTTGCGAAGAATCTCTATTGCACGTTCTTCATTGCCTTCTGCTTCGGTGAGTGCGTTTTTGCACTCAAGCATTCCGGCTCCAGTCTTTTCGCGCAGATTTTTAACTGCGCTTGCAGTGATCTCAACCTTCATTACTCCTCCAACCTGTTACTCTTCATCGTCTTCGTTTGAATCTGAAGAAGACGCTGTTTCATCACTAAATGTAGAAACTGGCTCTGGTGAAGCAGCCGCTGTTGCTGCAAGAGCGGCCTCTGGCTGCTCTTCTTTGCCTATACCCATCTGCTGACCTTCGATTATTGCATCGGCTATCTTTGAAGAGAAGAGGCGAACGGCTCTTAAAGCATCATCATTACCTGGAATGACATAATCTATTCCTTCTGGGTCGCAATTGGTGTCAACAATTGCAACAACTGGGATGGCAAGGCGATTTGCTTCATGAACTGCGATCTCTTCCTTCTTGGAGTCGATAATGAAGATCACATCTGGTAGCTTGCTCATATTCTTGATACCAGACAGGTTCTTCTCTAAAGCTTCTCGTTCACGCTCAAGCTGTATAACCTCTTTCTTGGTCATCGCTTCATATCGTCCATCGGTCTTCATCAGCTCAAGGTCTTTCAATCGGCGAATAGAGCGTTGAATAGTAGAGAAGTTGGTGAGTAGACCTCCAAGCCATCGCTGGTTGACGTAGTATTGATTGCAACGTAGAGCCTCTTCAGCAATTGCATCCTGTGCCTGTCTCTTTGTTCCAACAAAGAGAAATGTCTTACCTTCGCTGGCAGCCTGAATTACAAACTTAACGGCTTCTTTGAAGAGTCTTTGTGTTTTTTGAAGATCAATAATATAGATACCGTTTCGCTCTCCGAAGATATACTCTTTCATCTTCGGATTCCATCGCCTGACCTGGTGGCCAAAGTGCACACCAGCTTCAAGCAACTCTTTCATTGTTACACCTACAGACAAGGGAACCTCCTAAGTTGCGAGTTTAAACCTACGATCACAGATATCAAAAAACCAGAAAGCAGCAGCAGTCGTAACTGCTGCCAACCCGCATCTGTGACCCGTGTAGTTGAAAATTTTTATCTCTTTGAGAACTGGAAGCGCTTACGAGCACCTTTCTGGCCGTACTTCTTGCGTTCTTTGACTCGTGGATCACGAGTAACAAAGCCTGCTTTCTTAAGCTTGCGGCGCAGATCACCATTAAATTCCATCAGTGCTCTGGTAATTCCGTGTCTGACAGCACCAGCTTGGCCAGACGTTCCACCACCTTCTACATTCACATGGATGTCGAACTTCTCTGCAGTGTCGGTAAGGTGCAGAGGTTGACGGATGATCATTCTATGAGTCTCATTAACAAAATAGTTGTCAATGGTGCGTTTGTTTACTGTGATGGTACCTTGACCAGGGCGTAAATAGACACGTGCTACAGCAGTCTTACGCCTTCCCGTCCCGTAGTATTTATCTACTGACACTTTTCTTTCTCCTCGAATTCAAAAAGCTGCTTGTAATGTCAAGGAGTATATCCTTTGTGCAGCCTTTTCAATAAATATTAAATTACAGGTGTTTTGAGACTGGGTGGATTATGGTCTTCTGGACTAACTCTGTAGCCAGGGTGGCCACAAACAGAGCAGCTAGCAGTAGTTGACTAGTTTCTCTGTTTTGGAGCCTGCATCTTCACCTCAAGTTTCTCAGGCTGTTGGGCTTGGTGTGGGTGATCGCCTCCAACATAGACTTTCAATTTGGATGCCATAGCCTTGCCAAGCTTGGTCTTTGGGAGCATACCCCTCACTGCTGTCTCAAGAATCCTCTCTGGATGACGCTTGAGCATGTCAGATGCACGAGTCTCTTTGAGACCACCAGGCCAGCCGGTGTGGTGACGATAGAATTTATCATTCCACTTTGAACCGCTGAAAATGATCTTCTCGGCATTGACTATGATGACGTGATCGCCTACATCAATAAAAGGTGTGTATGTCGGCTTCTCTTTTCCAATCAAAACCCTTGCTACTTGTGATGCGAGCCGACCAACGGTTAGACCAGTTGCATCAACAACATACCACTTTCTTAAAGACTCAACATTCTTCCCGCTAGGAAAATAGGTTGACATATCTAGAATATCTCCATTATTCGTAAAAAGGACGAACGCAAAGAATATGGAAATTTACAAGCCTTGTCAAGGTTTTTGCCAAAAAAGCTCTCCGGGTATCAGCTTGTAGACAACTCACG
>JAEUQL010000198.1 GCA_016789295.1 Blastocatellia bacterium
CAAAGTACAGGTCTTTGCGGCCGTTATTTGCATCGATGCCAAAATGGTATTCATTGTCTTTAGTAGCTTCAATGTTATAGGCCACATCAACCGTTTTATTTTTTTCGCTAAAAGAAAACTGTTCCGGGGTATATTTCACTTTTACCTCACCAGGCTTCTATTTTGCCTATGCTTTGCTCAAATTGCAACTACTGATATCAGTGAAAGAAACAGTAGTGTTAAAGAACATGCCAAATAGAGATAACTCTTCTGGTTGCCTTAGATTTCTACCATCTTTTCTGTGATCGATCATTTGGTTTGGAGTAGAAAAGCCATCCAACATACCAATACTCAAAGGCTTTCTTATAATTTATCTCAAAAAGCCTGAACAGATAGTGTTTAAAAATATTGCTGCCACAAATGGTACAGAACAGAGAACGATCTCTGTGATGATATAGTTGTGGCTTGAAGCCGAACTGAAAAGAATTGTGAGCAAAATCCATCCAAGTAATATAGCAACAAAAAGAGTCATCTGGTCGATCAGACAGATGTTGATAAGCTGTAATTAGTAAGGGGTGGAAAGAAAATGGGTCAGTTTGGCGTAGAGTTGAGATTTTCAATAGATCTTAAATGAGTAATTGACGATAATATTAATAATTCTCTTGAGCAATTACTTCGATAAAGACAAGTCTCAGCAAAACTTTTTTCGTGAAAAATCTCTTTTCGTAGAGGCTTTAAAAAGAGGGGATGTAGTGAAGGAGTGTTTTAAGTGCAGCAGTTGCTTTGGCGACCACAATGATTTGTGTGACGTTGATGGAACTCCGCTAAAAGTCACTATTGATGGACTGCCGTTTGTGGCTGATAGGTATAGAATTGACCGGCGCATAGGTACAACTTTGTCAGGTGCTAGTTATCTGGGATACGATTTGGAGCAGAAACGCAAAGTAGTTCTGAAAACTATACTCTTCTCTCATATTGCGTCTAATCCAGATACAAAGTCTATATTTTATGAAGAAGTTGGAGCCAGTGCGCTTATTGTCCATCCAAATGTTGCTCGTATATACGATTTTGGTGAAAGCGGCAGTGGTTATCTTTATATAGTGTATGAGCTTATAGAAGGAGTTTCTCTCTCCAAAATCCTGAAAGATGAAGGTGCTTTTGATATAGACCGTGGAGTTAGGTTGATACGCCAGATCTGTGATGCTATTGCTGTTGCACACAAAAGAGCAAAGGTACACCGCAACTTGAAGCCTTCCAATATTATGGTTATTAATCAAGAGCTAGGTGATAGCTATGAAGAAGGTGTAAAAGTTTTCGATTTTGGACTTTCTAAAATAGAGATATCAGATCCAGAACTTTTTAAGAAAGAAGGCTACGGCTACCTTCCTCCAGAATACTATGAGAAGGCAGAAGTAGACGAACGCACAGATGTCTACTCGGTTGGTATACTTCTTTATCATATGCTTACAGGTTCTCTACCTTATATAGCACCAAAAGATAATGGGAAAGTTTCCAAACATTCTTTGCTACCTCCACGAACAATTAGGCCAGAGCTACCACAGTTTCTAGAAGATCTGATAGTACAAGCGATAGAAGAAAAACCAGAAGACAGATTTCAATCTATAGCAGCTTTCTCTAAGCCTCTTCATCAACCGCCTCCTTTCTATTCTAATAGAACCATAGGTGCTAAACGTGTTACTCCAGATATAAACCAACCCGTTAATAGAACCAGAGAAATTAGCTCATCAAATCTTAACCAAAAGCGTCAACCAGATTTTAATCTGGATAGTACTTCTAATCTTCAACCTCTTTCAGTATTAGCAGCAGAAATTACCTATAGCTTACCTTCTAATAATCAATCATCTGACATAGCTAAACATTTAAGTGTTACTAGATCTTCTACCAACAAAATAACTAGCTATGATACACAACCGCTTATGGAGATGCGTCTACTAGAAGCAGAATCAGATTTTGTTGAGTCAGATCAAGTGCCAAAAGAGACTCCACTTTTTGCTTCAGCTCCTACAATTGAACACCCTTCTATAGCCGAAGATTCTATGTTGACCAACACAACAGAAGAACCAAAGTTGGAAGAGAGTAGATGTGAAAAAGAGACAGTAGGAATGCCAGAGCTAGAGAACGTGGATCTACTACAGCAGACACAACCACTCTGTCCAGAAGAAGAGCAGCAAAAGAAGGAAACAGGCTCAGAAGAGGTTGTAAATGAAGATGTTGATAGCAGTCCAGTTGAGAAATATTCTTTACCTGTCCTGACAACAGAGAAGCTTGCTGAAAAAATTGCAGAGCAAGTAGCCGAAAGAATTGCAGGTATTGCTCCTACAGAACTTTATCCAAAGGAAGAAGAGATAGCTGCAGTAAGAATGAAAACAGAGCAGAAACAAAAACTGGCTGATTTTAGTGAAAGTGACTATTTTGTAGTTAACTCTTTAACACATAGTGAATCTGGCCCACTTACAACTACAACATCAGGAGGTTTCAGCCTTTCAAAAAGTAATAGAAGAAAACTTCCTCCTCCTCCTCCTCACGAAGATAGGCCAGAACATTACCAGAGAAAAGAGACTTCAAAACTACGGGTTTCAGAGCAGTTAGAAATTTCATCCAAGCCAACTACAGAAACGACAGATATAAATAAAGAGAGTAGCCTAACAGCTCAGCAGCAAGAGCGTTGGCAAAAAGTAATAAAGCCTATCAGTAATTCAGATCTTCCACTTCCAAAATGGCCTTTTGATCAGAACAATAAAGATTTTGGTATTATAGCTGGACAGCCTGTTATCTTTGAATCACTCAATAAAGCAGATGAAATAAAACTTGGTTTGAAACCTTCTACATTTTCACTAGCGCAAGTAATATATATATTTTGTGACAGAGTATTACCACCAAAACAGTTGAAACAGTATAGACGGGAGATGCACAACTTCTTTATTGTAGAGCGTGAAGCTTTGGCTGCTCTGCTAATGGTTGTTTCTATAATGTCGCTGCGAAAACGTAATGCTCTCAAGATATCGCCTGCTGTCAGTCTTGTACCACTGCTCAGAAAAAAACTTGCGATAGATGAGAATGAGAAATTTGTTCTACAACTTGTCAATGGTACTGTTAAACCTGCAGACACGTTGGAGAGAGCTATATTAGAGAGTATGGCGAAGCTTAATGCCTGTTCTCTGCAAGGACTCTACCTTGGTTTTTTTGAAGCTTCTAAAAGACGTGAACTCCCAGTTGCAGTGTCAGATTTTATAAGTGATATTGTAGCAAATGAGCTTGTAGGTTTTAGGTTGATGGAAAGGAGAACCAGACCACTGGATAGCCTCAAACCTGGTGAAAGTGTATTCACTTATAGGGCTATTGAAGATGAATTGACTAAACTGGCTCCACATTTTGAAGAAGTTCCAAAGTTTGTTAGTTCCTTAAAACAAGATAGCTTAGTAAGTATTGGAGCAAAAAAGATAGAACTTTTTGAATATCTCTTTGACTACTTTAAAGAAGTCTTTATATTAAATTCGCAAATATTCGGTGAGCCAGCATAGCCAATGAACCATACATTCAACTTACAAAATAGAAAGCAGCTTCAAGACCATAAGCGCGAACGCTTCTTGGCTTGGGCTAACACCGTTTTTGCAAGACCAGAAGCTGAAACTGAAGCTATAAACCCACGCCTCTATGAACTTGGCTACATTAGTCACGAACAAGAGATGGTTCTTTACAGAGACCTCAACAGTCGTGATAGCGATGTAGGGCTTGCACTGATAGACTGGAGAAAAGCTGCTCTGATAGACTCTATAGCCTATCTGAGAGCTGCTACAAAAAAACGTGAGCACGAACTGAGCCTTGGGCGTAGTCGTCTTGACTCACTCAAGCTGATAGCTGCACCTTCTAAAGAAGAGTCCATAGAATTAATAGGGCATCTCGAACAGTTAGAAAAAGAACTTCACTACTTGCGCACTATCGGTACAAAGATGGATGGTTTAGAACGCATTGTTAGATTTATTAACAATGAAAGTGCCGCAAGGATTTCACGTACTTCAGAACAGATGCTTAGACTTTTTAGCCAGAGTTGGAGAGGTTTGGTAAAGATTAAAGCTTGGACACTCCACTTTAAAGACGGTTGCCAGATGCCTTTGCTACAACCCTACAAACAGCCAGGCGAACCAGAAGGTTTTTTACTTCCTATAGGAGTTGTAAATAGAAGTAGAGCAATAGCAATAAGCCGTGAAGCAGCAGGCTATATGCTTCACATGTTGCAAGTGATAGATCTTTTGGCTGTAGAATATAGAGAAGGTCTATTGCAAGGCAAGGCTATTATACCAGACCAGACAAGCAGTGACAGTTGGGATGTCCCACACAAACTTATTAGAGCAATTGTTGAGCTTTTTTACTTCTGCAATTTTGAGCTTCCGTTTTCTTACTCTGACTTGGCTGTTGATCCAGAAGACCCAACCCAGATCTGGGTCTATGACTATGATGCTGGACACTGGACTGTAGTTAGTGAAGATAGCACTTCTAGCCGTACACTCAAGCGTATAGGAGCAGAAGCAGCAGATCTGCTCATAAACGCAGGTGCACTGCTAAAATGTCGTCGAGACGATGACTTGACGGCTATTGTTGACGAAGAGATATCTCAAGTCTCAAGTCCAGGCGAGGCACACAACTACAAACTTTTCATGTGTTCTGGACTTGCAGAATTCGACTTAGACCCGGCTGGTCAACGTGTTAAGTTTAGAATGGCTTATAATTCACTCACCTCTCTATTCAATGCTCTAGTTGATAATCAGCCAAACTTGACACTTATTACAAACAGTCCGCTTGGAAACTGCCTAGAAACTCTTGTTGCAATGGCTCTACTAGATGCAAAAGCTTTTTCAATACCTGAAAAGATTACTACACCAGACCCTTTGGCACGCTTTCAGGTTTTGTCTCATTTTTGGAAAGAGATAGGCAGGCGTAGAGCTATTGCAATGCTTGGTGAACGCTATGTTGAACAAGTGACAGGTGGTTTAGCTTCTCTTGGTGAACCAGGGCCAGATCACCCTACTTTTCTCACAATGCGGGCTGGTACTTTCTTTACTTCAATAAAAGGAACTGTTCCTGACCTTACACAACAACGTAGTGCTTTTGCTACACTGGGTTTAACAGATCAGATAAGGTTTCTAGACCTTTCTATCCAGACCTGGAACTTGGCAGAAGAAGCACTTTCACGCCTTCGTGAAGTCCATTCTCAAGGAAAACTGCGTAGGATAGTTGAGGGATTCCAACCACTGATTCAGGAAAGACGTGAAAATATAGAACTACGGTTCAACAGTAAGTGGCTCAAATCAAGCGCGTGGAACTGGGCTTTTATTCGAGCGTCTGTTCCAGTACTTTGGGATTTTTGGACAAAAGTAGTAAATAAAGAGCCTTGGGAGACTACACTTCTAACACTACCTCCTTACCAAGCTCTTGCCACGTTACTTAGGCTTTTTGGTGATGTAGTTCGTGTTATAGTGATCATAGAGCTTTCAGATGCAGAGATTGTTAAGAGTATGCCTGTAGAAGCCGAAACTGCAGGTCAAGCTATTATGCAAGGACTAGAGGGTTTTCTGGAAAATGGTGAAAGACTCCCTCCATCTGTTGCTGAAGCAATCAACTTTTACTATGACCCTGAAATACGCTTTGATACTTGGCTGGCTTTTGCAACTGGTTTTCATAGTTTCCTTGGAAATCTACAGAAAGATCTACAAAGGCTTGATGTAGATAGAAAACTTCATGATGCTATAGACCTTCTCCTATCCAAACTAGAGATACTTTATCCAATAAGAAAAACAGAGCCGGTGGAAGAGGAACAGGTTGTAGAAGAAAGTATCAGCGTTGCGTCATTAGATTTTGATCAGATAAACAATATAAACTCATTGCTACAATTTCTTGACACAGTTCAAGAACAGCCATCTGAACACCTAACTAAATTTGCGCTAAAACTTCTCTCACTTTCTACAAGAGCAGACAAAAAAGAGATAGTTGCTCTAGTCTCCAAATCTCTTTCAGCTATAAATACACTTTTACCAGGTGAAGAGAATCGTAGTAACAGAGGGCTTATCTTTAACTTGTTAACAATGGCTCAGAACTTCTTTACTTTTCTAGGTCAAATGAATCAGCAAGGTTACTTTTCTGAAAAGTCGCTGATTGCGCTGCGCCCGCAAATGGCCGACTATTTCAAACAGCTCAGTGAGATATATACCAGTCTTGAACAACTAACTGAACAGTTGCCACAGATACTTCCAGAAGATAGAAACAGACTTGCAGAATATCTAAAATCAAGCCCACAAAAAAGTTCTGGCCTGCCATATCTTTTAATGATAGTTTGCAATAAGATTGTACTAGATGTGGGAGATTTTGAAGATCTTCCAAATGTTCAATTAGAACGTGCAGAGACGCGAGTTCGTAACTATTTGCGTGCTGTACTAGGTGCTACTGTGGATGAGCCTTCTATAGATACTTTTCCAATAGGTACTGGAAGACTAATTGCTCGTCCTGGGCAATGTATTGTTACTACAACAGGTGTTACAGGTTTAGAAAACTTTGAACCTACTTGGGCAGAACTATATGTGCCAAGTAGCAGTACATTCTATGCAAAGTTTCTTTCAACAAAATACAGTCTTGTAACTAAAATTCTGGCTAGTGAGTTTCCACAATACCGTGTACTTGTGAAGTTCTAGCTATCAGAGCCTTGATTACAAGGTCAATTCAGCCAGTATCTTCAAGAAATCTACAGAACTCCACAGTTGAATGGATACAAGGGTAGCTGCATAGGAAAATATATTGACTAATGTTCAACCTTACAATAGAATTACCAGTCT
>JAEUQL010000199.1 GCA_016789295.1 Blastocatellia bacterium
AAAAAGCCTAAGCTACATTCCATAGTAGACCGTATTAAAGCTAAAACCAAAGTACCAGCAATCTCTGCTGCCATAATAACTGCAGACTTTATTGAGCAATATGCAGTTGGAGTGCGTCAAGCAAACGGAAAATCTCAAGCTACACTAAATGATCGTTTCCACATAGGCTCTGTCACAAAATCTGTAACCAGTACTATTGCTGCACAACTTGTTGAAGCAGGAAAGATTAAGTGGGAAACTACTGTTAATGAAATATTTCCTGATTTTGCTTCAAAGATAGACCCTCAGCTACGCAATGTAACCCTTGAACAACTGCTGTCTCATCGTTCTGGTTTGGCTGGCTACGAAAGCGGAGAAGAACTTTTGAGCGCAGGAAACTATGGTGGCACACCTGTTGAACAAAGGTTTTCATTTGCAATGGATCTTTTGACACAGCCTCCAAAATATAGAGTTGGTAGTTTCAATTATTCAAATGCTGGATATGGTATTGCCGGTGCAATGATTGAAAGGGTAGCCAAAGAGAGTTGGGAAAGTTTAGTGCAAAGTAGCTTGATAGATACTTTAGGAGGAAGTGCTTTGATAGGATGGCCAGGGTTTAATAACCCACAAGCACCCTGGGGTCATTTCGAAAAAGGAACTCTATATCACCAAAAAGGCGAACTATTTACCGCTCACGATCCTAATGATCCTAACAATCTATATTTTCGCTTCCCTTCTGCACTGGCTCCGTCTGGTGACCTTAGCCTAAATGTGAATGATTTGAGTAGCTATGTCCAATTACACCTTCGTGGATTGATGGGACAAGATACGATTCTGAAGAGTTCAACTGTAAAACGGCTCCACAAGGCAAACCCAGAGCCTATATTTGGAGCAACTTTCTACTCATCAGGCTGGCTAGAAGGTGAAATTGATGGTGTAGCTACATCTTTGCACGATGGAAGTGCTGACACATTCTACTGCATTGCTGCTATTCAGCCGAGTTTTGGTAAAGCTGCCGTGGTGATAGTTAACGCCGGAGGAAAGTTAGGCAATAGAGCTGCAGCAATGACTATAGAAAAGCTTATGGGCATCAAAAACCTTAAAACGTTTGGCCAAGGAATAAAATAGCCTACAAGATAGAGCTTAAAACTAAAGCATAATGTTTCCATCTCCACTAAACCTACCCACTGTCTCAAAACTGTATCATAGCATTTCTCTCAAGATACACTAATGAAACAGTTTTGAGACAATACTGAGACAAAGAGTACTGTCTTCCCTAGCAAAAGCTTTTTTAAGGAAGCCCTTGGATTCCTCTTAAACACTTTGTTTTCAACAAGTTAAAGCGTTTATGTCTTTCTGGCACAAGGCTTGCTGAGACATATGTCTGAATCGCGTTCTAAATTCTAAAGAGTTTGGTAAGTCAAAGCAGAAAGGATAAAGCAATGGCTACAATACTTGTAATAGACGACGAGCAGAAAGTTAGAACTGTTATATGTTCCCTTTTAGCTTCACAGCATATAGTTATTGAAGCTCGAAATGGCAAAGAAGGTCTTTTTATGTACACAAAGTTTTTGCCCGATCTTATAATCACTGACCTAAATATGCCAGTTGTTACAGGATTGGAAGTAGTTCGCAGTGTCCGGTCAATTCGAAACAGCAAACCAGTAAAGATCATTGGACTGGCAGCTTCATTCTCTAGTTCAAAAGCTTGTTCAGTAATGCTAGAAGCTGGTGCCGATGTCTGTCTTCCAAAGCCAACTCCTACAGAAAAGATCCGCGACGCAGTTACAAGACTCCTGGCAGCATAACACCTCCTCGAATATCATTAGCTTTCTACTAGAAAATTAAAAGCCTGTAGACCAGGCTTTCGATCTTGTGTCTTCAGTTTTTGGTCTACAGGTATCTATTTTCTTACAAGTACTGCGGGAGCTTGTGTTGATGCTCTTACTTTGTCAAAGAAAGTTTTTGCTGCTGGGTAGAGTTCAACACCAACCATTGCCGACTTTACAAGTAGGTGTGAAGTGTAGATGAGGTAGCCATTTTTGATGGTGTAACTTGTCTTGTAGCTTCCAAACGGGGCTTCTATCTTTATTGCGTCCGGAAGCTCGTCAACTTCAAAGCCTTCTGGAAGTTTTATTCTAAATTCTTCTCTCTGATCTTGGGCATCAAGCACTACGGCCTGTTTACGGCCTCCTTCTGGAAGAGCTACTTGTGACAAATTTACTACAACTGCAGGTTTAAAGACGAGTAATCGGTCTTGCATGATCTGTCCATAACGACTTGCATTAAAATCGACTTCAAGATCAAACCTACTTCTGTCGTCTTTGGTGTCGATCTTTGAAACCTTCGCTCCATTAACTGTACGGTTTATCCACTGCTCTATAGCTATTCTGTAGTCAGCTTTAGACAACTGTTTAGACTCTCTACGAACACTAACAGCAGTCTGTCCAAAAGCTTTTTCACGTACAGTTGCATTTAGTGAGCCATCTACTCCAAGAGAAGCTTCCACCTCTCGCTCTAATCTGTTTAGTTCAAGGGGTGTTACAGGCATTCTCAGCAGTGAACCAGAATCATTAGAAACAACTAGGGCATAACTGCCCTGCTCGTGGTCGGGTAGATCTCCAAGTGGAGTATATTCGTCTGTTGGATCAAAAATAAGTAGCTGTCCGAGCTTTGAGTCTTTAACAATAGTTGCCCCATCGCTATTTTCTACAGTATTTTCTGTAATCTTTACAGCAATGATACAGTGGTTAAACTGTTGTGGTGATGGCCACTCCATTCTAACGTAATTTGGATCTCCAGAGTAGATCACTAGAAGGTAAGAGTTGATTCCAGCAGCTTTCAGCATTGCCTTCATCAGATTGGCTTTGTCTTTACAATCACCATAAGATTTGTTGAGTACTTCTGTGGCAGAGTGAGGTCTGTAGCCTCCTCCACGCCCAACACCTGTCTGAATAGAGATGTAGTGCACACTTTGAACAAAAGTTGCTATTGCTCGGATCTTTTCTATCTCTGTTTTCGCATCTGCAATCAAAAGGCGAACCTTTGTTTTTATAGTCTCGTCGGGCAGAGATTGAGATTCGGTCAGTTGATACAGCCAGCTTGAAACCTCAGACCAGCTATTGAAGCTTGCTGCTGCAGTAGTACGAGACGATGAAGATGGAAAATATGTGATGGCCAAACGTGGTGTTAGAGAGCTAACCGATGGACTAGCAGATTCTCTCTCTATTGGTGGAAGATCACGAAGTTCCCACGTGTAAGTAGAACCAGAGACTACAGGCTCTATCTTCTGATGGTTGAATGTTACACTTTCTGCACGCCATCCTGAAGGCATTGAAAGTGTAAATCTTGATAATAGAGTAGGTAAGCGGTTCTGAAAGTGCCAGTCGGCTTGATTAAAGAGAGGCTTTTCTTCTGTAGTCCACTCATAACCAAAGATCATTCCTGTAGTTGTATCATCGCTAGCATCAAGCTTCTTTACACGAACGTCTGAGTAGACATCATTTGGAGCTGCCGTTAAGTCGAGTACACTCTCCTTGTTATATTTTTTAACTCCACTTGACCCTTGAATAAGCCAGCCTTTGATCTCTTTGAATTTTGTTGTCTCTAGCAGGTAAGGTGCAGACATAGTTGCATAAGCTCTGCCTTCCTTAATGAGAACTTTAACCGCATAGCGTTCTGTGGTAGTCTGCTTACCATCTTCATTTACAACCACTGTCTGCTCTTTTAGAAGTACCACGGCTGGAACACGACTGTTTTCAAAATTTTTACCAAAAGTAGCTGCTTGTTGTAGCCAAGCCGGTGGCTCATCGCTAGCAGAAGCAGTTATAGAGAAAAGCAGCAAGATGCAGATAAGTAGAATAGTTTTCACAGTTAATTACCCTCCTGCTGACTTGTAACTTCTTGTTTGAGCGTTATTGTATGTTTGTCTTGTTGTTGTACTAGATCAAAAATCTGCTTGATCTGTGGGTACATAGACTGTGGGAAGAAGATAGAACCACCGCCACCAAAGAAGAAACTACGCTTAAATATTAACTTTGAGCCATCTTTTGTGTACATCAGTTTTGTACTGTACTGACTAATCTCACCAGCGTTTACAGGTTTTGGAGCCGTGGGAGAATCCATTTTGAAGCCAGCAGGCAATTCTATAGTTAAATCTTCTTCTTCAGACCAAGGATATGGAAAGTAGAGTGGGTGTATACGGTTACTTTCTGGAAAGACTGGTTCGTCGGCTTTGCTAAATACAGCCAATTGAACAAAGAGCCTTTTTCCTGTACGTTGTGCATAAGCTGGAATGCGCAGATGGTAGGAATAGGTAAAAGGCTTTGTTGCATCGAGAGATGTATCCATTTTCAGATCTGAAATCTCGGCTTCACCAACCTGTCTTCTGATGCTTGCTCTTATCTCTTTTTCAGACTGTTCTAGAGAGTTCTCGTCTAGTTCTTCGCGTTTCTCGATTGCAAAATGGCCAGTATACTCAACTTTAACATCACCTTCTAACACTCCTTCTTCAGTTAACTTAAATTTAGCATTCTTTTTTACAACTGACTTCTGGTGTGAAGAGAACGGAGTTCTAACAAAGAATGGCTGTTTGGGGTCTGAAACAAGTGCCTCAAGCCCTTCTTCTTGCCACCTCAACATGCCTTGGGGCACGTAGCGAGAAGATGGGTCATAAAACCTCCACTCATCTCCAACTTTGACAGCAATGTCAGAGGTGTTGAGAAAATAGTCATCTGCAAATGCTTTATCAAAAAATATGTCACTGCGGTCACTGACTCTAGCTAGACGCGCATCAAATCCTGCTGCTGTAGCAAGTGAGGCAAAAAGGTAGTTTATGTCACTACCTGTTCCTGCTCCACGCTTTATTGTATCTTCGGGAGACTTGTTCTCCTTCATTTTTTCTATTTCGGCTTCTGTCAAAGAAGAAGCATCATCATAGATGTTTTTGACCTTTGTTCGACAAAATTGGACGAGTCTATCTAGCTTCTCATCTGGTGTAGAAGCTCCTTCTGTTAAACTCGTAGCAAGCTTTCTAACTTCGTCACTAAGTTTCATTTTTGATTTGGTTTCATCAAAAGTCTTTTTGCCAACTTCTAGCCAGTACTGTTCTGGTTTGATGTCTTTTCTTTCTTTATAGTAGAGCAGAATCCACGGTCTAACAGAGTATTCAGGAGGCATATATTTCTCTTCACGAAATGCAGGGACATTGGTCATTGTAGTAGTACTGTAGCCTTCTCTATCTAGAGTGAGAGGAGAAGTTTGCCCATTGAAAGCTTTGTACCTCATCTCATATACATTACTAGTCATAGGAAGAGGTTTGATATAGTACTTAACTAGTTGTACAGGAATGTCTCTTTGAAACTGCAATCTAATGTAGTAAGCCAAACGGTCATCACGTACTTCGCGCCATTTATACTCAATGATTGATCCAGGTTCTACTCCTGGCAGAGCAAAAGATTTTGCTTTGACTTTGATTTTATTCAAACTGACTACGGTCTTATCAAAAATCGCGTCAGATTTTAGTTCAAGAACTTTTCCATCTGGCTTGATTGTACGTGCAGCAATATCTGTTATTCTCGTTCTATTTCTATAGAGAATATCTATTTTACTTTGAGACTCTTTACCTCGATCAGTAAAAACTTTAATTCTTATGTAGTTCTGCAGTACAGTGCGAGGTGTGTCACCATCAAGCTCATCTTGAACTTTGATCTCCCAGAAGATAGCTTCCGCGTCTGCATCTTTCTCAACGACAGGAGCTTTAAGGGCTAAGTGTGCAGGATCTATAGGTCTCCAATCCGTTGCAAATGCTTCTGTTGTAAAGAGCATAGTTGCAAAGAAAGCAACAAAAACGATCAAAGTTTTTATGCACTTCATCATTAAAACCTCTCAGTATTTTTAGAAGATAGCCATCACAAAGCGTGTAGGAGTATACAACAATATAGATACATTTTTTGTAAAATAGTGTCAAAAAATTTAAATAAATTATTAATCTAAATAAGAGAAGTATTTAGCAGTAAATCTTGTTATTTACTCTGTTAGTAGACTGCCAACAACATAGTTTTATTGATCAAGCTTTATTAGCACTTTTCTATCTCCTCCCTTGCCAAGCCGCAAAAAATTTTTCTGACATGGATATTTTTTGACGGAAAATTCCAAGTTTTTCCATCTATATAAATAGATACCACTTTTTTAAGGAGCTTATTGAAAATGTCTTTAATACTGTTAAATATGGATTCAAACAGCGATCCAACCATTATTGAAAACAGTAAAGATCGTGTTGAGAAGATCGACAGAACTGCCCCAGAACTATCGGTTGAACTGGTCTTAAACGAAGGCCACGCCGTTAGCCCTAGAAAGATAGAAGTCTGTAACCGGGGTCGTTTTGCTGTAACAGAAGCCGAAAGACCTGGCGAGAAGATAAAGTTATGGGATCTTAAGTCTGCAAAACTTTTGCAAAACTTCACGGGCTACGATTTTGCCCTTTCAAACGACATACTCTACATCAACAAAGTAGCCAAGAATAGTGCAGCTATTTTTACAAAAGACCCTGTCGAGGTCTGGGATCTGAAAAGCTTGACGCAACTACCTGCTCCCAAATGGAGACATCGCGTAGTCAAATTGAGTAGTGATGGAAGTTTCGCACTGAGCTACGACCTTCTATTAGAGAATCAGCCAGTAAAAGAGAGCATTATCTTTGATACTGATTCAGGTAAAAAAGTAGTGAGACTATTTGGAGAGTTGATTGCAATCAGTAAAGACTTTACCTATGCCCTCATAAATAGAAACGGTCTGACTTTTCTTGTAAAAGTCTTCGAAAACCTCTACTTGC
>JAEUQL010000019.1 GCA_016789295.1 Blastocatellia bacterium
TTCGGCGTGCTCTGTAACTGGAGGTGTAGGAGGGTTTACGAAGATCTTTTCTACTTAGTGCGTAAATAGTGGAACCACCTCCGCCTACCAGAGCACCTATTGCAGCACCTTTTCCTCCACCTACCGCAGTGCCTACGCCTGCTCCTACAGTAGATCCGGTAATCACTGTTGCTAGAGCGCGTGTCTTTCTCCCATAACCAGAATCTCTCCGAGCTAGTGAGTGTCCGGTTGCTACTCCACCTCCAAGTAAAGCACCTGAAGCTGCACCTCTTTTACCACCTATCAATGCTCCAATACCTGTGCCCAGGGCTGTACCGGCACCAATTTTTACTGCTGTTCGTGTTTTTGAAGGACGTGCGGCATAAGAGTTGGTTAAAAATAGTGAGAAGACTAGTAGGGCAGATAATGTTATTAGTAATGATTTCTTCATATCTAACTCCTTACTTTAGAATTTTGCAGATCAATTTGTTAAGCCAGGAGACAAAAAGTGTGCCAAACAAGAAATCACTATTTTATGCAGTCAAGTACTAAGTATATCCGTGTGCTTCTATACTATATGGTCTGTTTTTTATACTATATGGTGTGATTTTAAGCTGCCTATCTCACTAGACACTTCCGATGAGATCGTCTCAGAAGGAAAAAAGATCTTTATGTGAGTTCCTACATTTGGCGTGCTTTCTACTTCTATCTTTCCATTGTGGTCGCTAATAATCTGATACACAATTGCAAGGCCAAGCCCTGTACCACCTTGTCGGGAAGAGTTGAAAGGTTCAAACATTCTTTCCATTTCTGCACTAGACATACCCACACCAGTGTCAGAAAAAATAAACTCAACCTCATCTTTTGTCTGTTTCAGAGTTATAGTCAACTTTCCACCATCTCGCATAGCCTGTAGTGCATTTCTTGATAGATTCCAAATAACTTGGGTTATCTGGTTTGGATCTGCACGAAACAAAAGCGGTGGTGTCGGTGATATAACTTCAAGTTCATGAGTCTCTTTCTTTTCAGCACTATATTTGATTAGATCTGCAGCTTCTTTTACTAGCTTGACTAGATCAAACTCAACCAATTTTGCAGGTGAAGGACGAGCATAAGCCAGAAAGTCACTTACTATCTTGTCTAACCTATCAGATTCTCTTAGCACAATCTTCATCAGGTAGAGCTGGTCTTCTGTCAACTCAAGTTCACTTTGAAGAACCTGTATAGAGCCACGCATTGCAGCTAGTGGATTACGTATCTCGTGTGCAATGCCTGCAGCCATCTTACCCATTGCAGCAAGCCTATCTCTCTTTCTAATCTCTTGCTCAAGTTTGATAATCTCTGTCAGATCTTGAAAAGAGAAGACCAAACCCCTGATCTCTCCAGTCTCACTCGAAAGAGGTGATGCTGTCATACCCAAATGCATCTGTTTTCCTAGAGCCGAGTTGCAGATTATAGTGAAGCGTGTTGGGCGGCTTATCCTGGTCTCATCTCTGAATTCTTCCTGACCAAACTTTAAGTACTGGCTAACATCTCCAAAAATTTCGGGAAAAACCTTGTTCACAACTTGACTCGACTTATACTGCGTAAGCTCCTCTGCCGCTCGGTTGAATGATAGTATCTTGCCGTCTATATCGGTGGTTACTAGTCCACTGTGTATACTCTCTATTATCCTCTCATTGAAAGCTTGAAGATTGGCAATATGCTGAGTGGCAATAGCTAACTCTACATGGCTTGAGCGCAGACGCTCTGAGATCTGTCCACCAAGAATACCTATCACAAGCATAGCCAATATGTAGAGTGGGGCACTCTGTTCTGGATTGATGTATGTAGTTGTAGTGTTTGGAATACCATAATAGAGCATTCCTATGATGAGCGTATAAGAAAGTACACAAAACAGAGCTATGGAAAGAACTCCTGCTCTTGTCAAAACAGTGCTAGCAGCAAGCACTACTACAAGATACAAAGCAGCAAAAGATTTTTCAGTAGTAGAAGTTCTATATACTATCCAACTGACAAGCAATATATCAAAAGCAAGTTGTATATAAGCTTGAAGGCTATATCTTGTGGAAAGCTTTATAACAAAGCCATATATTATCGAGAGAAGACCAGTAAAAAGAGTAGCACCAATAAATACACTAACAAGCGAGGTAACAGGAGAAAGGATATTTATTATTGTTGCTGTACCCAACAATATCAGAATGACAGTTAGTCGAGAAGCTATCAGCCAGATCAGTTTGTTGCGCACAAGCTCTTCTCCTCAAACCGTGGTACTTTTAGAAAAGAAAGGGAAAGTGAGATTTCAGACTTCTCTACTTTCCCTTAAATATTTAGACTCATTACCTTAGAGAAATGTTAGCTCTTACCTGCCAAACGACCTATTAGCACAAAGAGTGGCATATACATCGATATAACAATGCTACCTATGGTAACACCTAGAAAGACTATCATTATCGGTTCTATAAGTGTCAGCATATTGGCAATTGCAGCATCAACTTCTTGTTCATAAAAGTCAGCTATCTTACTCAACATGGCGTCCATAGCACCTGTCTGTTCACCAACTCCTATCATCTGGCTTACCATAGGTGGAAAGATTCCTGTTGCTTTCAGAGGTTCTACCATCGTCTGTCCTTGCTCAATGCCAGCACGCACTTTCATGATGGCTTCCTGAATAATCACGTTACCTGCAGTCTTTGCAGTAATATCTAAGGATTCTAATATGGGCACACCTGATGAAAGTAGCGTTGCCAGTGTTCTTGAAAACCTTGCTACGGCAATCTTACGCAGCACGTCACCTATCACGGGGGCTTTCAACATCAGGTTATCTATGTTCCTGCGCCCATTGGTCGTGTCATAGTAGGCTTTGGTGGCATAGGAAGCAGCAAATATGACTATAGCCATTATCCACCAGTAACTAGCCATGAAGTTACTTATACCTATAACTATCTCTGTAGGTAAAGGTAGAGATTCGCCAGGTCCCAACATACCTTCAAATATGTTCTTGAATGCTGGAATAACGACTATCATGATGACGGCAACAACAACAACAGCCAAAACTATAACTGCTGCTGGGTATATCAAAGCCGATATAACATCACTTTTAAGTTTGACCATCTTTTCAATGAAGATGGCGAGACGTTGAAGTATAAGATCCAGAATACCACCAGTCTCTCCAGCAGCAACCATGTTCACATAGAGTGGTTCAAAGACTTTCGGGTGGCGACCCATAGATTCAGCTAAAGTCATTCCTGACTCAACATCAGTCCTGACCTGTAAAATGGTCTGTTTGAAAAAGTTGTTGGTCTGTTGGTTTCCTAGTATGTCTAGACATTGAACCAACGGCAGACCAGCGTCTATCATAACAGAAAACTGGCGTGTAAATATCGCTAGGTCTTTGGACTTAACCTTCTGTCTTGCACCAAACTTCGGGATGGCAATCTCTTTGCCTTTCTCTTTCACACTAGTAACGATTACTTGTTCACGCCTCAACATCGTTTCAAGTGATTGTCTGTCGGGTGCAAAACGCTCACCTACAACTACTTCATTGCTTCGGTTACGCCCTTTGAAGACAAAATTCGGCATGTAAGTACTCCTTTTCTGGCCTTTAGGTGTAAGAGTCTATCTTCTTTCTATTTCTTTCTATTTCTTTCTATACTTTCTATCTTTTCCTAACTTTATAATACTTCTTTGGCAAAACTTTACCTACCTGGAGGGCGTCCACCAATTGGTGGCATTCCTGGTCTTGGTTGTTGTCCTGGTACACCAGGTCTTACACCACCAGGTCCTGGAGGCATCCCTGGACGCATTCCGCCTGCTCCAGGAGCATTTATCAGACCACTACCACGATTGATCAACTCTTGCAGCTCATCTTGGTTGTGTGAGCGCTGCATCGCCATTTCTAAAGTTATCTGCCTCTGAAAATAGGCTGTAGCCAAAGCTTGATTGAAGGTCTGCATTCCATACTTCTCTTGTCCAGTCTGCATCATTGAATAGATCTGGTGTATCTTGTCTTCACGTATTAGGTTTCTGATAGCTACATTTGGAACAAGGATCTCCATCACCATTGCACGCCCTTGACCAGAAGCTTTTGGCAGCAACGACTGACAAAGCACGCCTTCAAGTACCAAGCTCAATTGTGTTCTAACCTGAGACTGCTGGTGTGCAGGAAAGATGTCTATGATACGGTTTATGGTTGAGTACGCAGAGTTTGTGTGGAGAGTGGCAAAGGTCAAGTGGCCTGTCTCTGCAATACGTAGCGCAGTTTCCACAGTCTCCAAGTCACGCATTTCACCTATGAGCACAACGTCTGGATCTTCACGAAGGCTTGCACGTAGCGCAGCAGAAAAAGAGTGTGTGTCTGCGTGAACTTCACGCTGGTTGACTATACAGTTCTTGTGAGGATGAAGAAACTCTATAGGATCTTCAATAGTGATTATGTGCTCGTGCCTGTCTTGATTTACCTTATCTATCATTGCAGCAAGCGTGGTAGATTTGCCGGAACCTGTAGGTCCGGTTACAAGAATTAGCCCACGAGGTTTTTCACAAAGCTTCTTCACTATTGGTGGAAGTCCAAGTGCATCAAAGTTCTTGATCTCGTAAGGAATAGCACGAAAGACTGCACCTACAGCTCCACGCTGATTAAATAGATTGGCACGAAAACGTGATAATCCTTTAATACCAAAAGAGAAGTCGAGTTCCAGAGTCTCTTCAAATCTATGCTTTTGAGCATCTGTAAGAACCGAATAGGCTAACTGTTTTGTATCGGCAGGCGTCAATTCAGGATAGTCTAAAGGTCTAAGGTGACCATCAACTCTCACCTGTGGAGCTGAATTGGTAGTAATGTGCAGATCCGATCCACCCAGTTCTGCCATCTTTTTGAGAAGTTCACTTAACACCAAGTTTGCCATCTGTTTTTCACCTTTCTGCACAGAGTGAGATAGCAGCAAGAGCTTATGTCTGAAAGTTATCAGGCTCTATCTCTTGCAAGATAAAATTTTGAAGAAAAATATTGTGCAAGATCTCTGCACAGGCTGCTAGTTCTGGTGAACCTCTCGACTGTAAACAGCCGAGTTTCCGGGTCGGTTACGCTGTCTCAAGACAGGATTTACACCTTAGCGGTTCGCGTCTGCTTCTACTACCAAAGAAGTAGTAGGATTGCGGGTAGCGTCTAAGCATTGCTTGAAACGTCCTATATTCCCTTTACGCGCACTCCCCCGTGTTCTTGCGGGTGGTGACTCAGAACTCACGCTCTGAGGTTTGAAGTTGGTACATTCCTGATATAAGGTTGTGCCCAGTTTTTTAAGGCTTAAAAGTATGGCTCTTCTCTCTGCAGACCCTCCTTTAGCTGTTATCATCAACAACGCCGTCCTTCTTAAACCCTTTATCTGCAGTCCGGCAGCAACTTCAACTGGCTGAGTCTGTAACCACACAAAAAGCTTCAATTTTGATAACTGTCTACAAGAATCTCTATACTAGCAGCTTTGCACAAAGGTTGTGAAGTAGAAATCTAGATCAACTTCTCTTTGACCAAGATAGTTTGAAATAAACTGCCCAGTACTCATAAGCTAACACTTAAGCAACCTTTCTACTTAACAGTCTCACGTACAACTTCTTCTATAGAAGTTATTCCTTGTTTTATCTTGTACAATCCACTACTGCGAAGAGTTATCATACCCTCTTCTATAGCTTTCTTTCTAAGCTCAAGTGCTGAAGCTCCAACAAGAATCAGTTCTCTCAATTCATCGGTTATCTCCATAACTTCATAGAGTCCTACACGTCCTTTGTATCCTGTGTAATTGCATGTTGGGCAACCTGCACCACGAAAGATCTTCACCTCTTGAGCCTCTTCTGGTGAAAAACCGACGTCTATGAGAGCTTGAGGTGGTGTACTAACCTCTTCTTTGCAATCCTTACAGATCCTGCGAATGAGACGCTGTGCTTGAATAAGATTGACAGAAGTTGCAACTAGAAAAGGCTCTATGCCCATATTCATCAATCGACTTACAGTAGATGGGGCATCGTTAGTGTGGAGCGTAGAGAGTACCAAGTGGCCTGTGAGTGCAGCTTTTACTGCAATTTCGGCTGTCTCAAAGTCTCTAATTTCTCCCACTAGAATAATATTTGGATCTTGTCTCAAAAATGATCTAAGTGCGGCAGCAAAGTTTAGCCCTATCTGCTCTTTCATCTGTACCTGATTAATACCAGGTAAGTTAAACTCTACTGGATCTTCTGCCGTCATTATGTTGGTCTCTGGTGTGTTGAGAGATGAAAGCGCAGAATAGAGAGTGTTGGTCTTGCCTGAACCCGTGGGGCCTGTTACTAACACCATTCCATATGGTTTTGCAATCTGTCTTTTGAATCTATCCAAACTTTCTGGTTCAAAACCAAGCTTGGTCATATCAAGCATCAGCTTCTCTTTGTCTAGAAGACGCAGAACCATTTTTTCTCCCCACAAAGTAGGTAGAGTAGAGACACGAAAATCGAGTTCTCGTGATCTACCATCAAGTTTAACTTTTATCTTTATTCTTCCATCTTGTGGGAGACGTTTTTCGGCAATATCTAGCTTTGACATGATCTTGAGACGCGAAGTTATCGCGTCACGCATCTTCATTGGTGGGCGCATTATGTCATAGAGAATTCCATCTATTCTAAACCTGACCCGAAACTCTTTTTCATAAGGCTCAATGTGTATGTCTGATGCACCACGCCTCAAAGAGTCTACCAGAATGACATTCACCAGTTTCACTACTGGAGCATCGGTTGAAGATCTTTCCAGATCGTCAAGGTCTATCTCTTCTTCTTCTTCCAGTAGTTCTACATCGCCTGAATCATCACCAAAGTCCATTTTCTGGGCTGCTTCGTTGACTATCGAGTCCATCACAGAAGCAAGCTCTAGCTCTCTTGGTGACCCATAATACTTCTCCATCGCCTCTATCATTGCAGATTCAGAAACTACTACTGGTTCAACCTGCAAACCCGTCATAAACTTTATGTCGTCTATTGCGAAGACGTTCGTTGGGTCTAGCATTGCCAGCGTTAATGTTGCTCCAACACGAGACAGAGGCAAAACCATATACTTCTGGGCTACGTCTTGCGGAATAAGCTTGACTGCCGACTCATCAACTTCAAAGAGCGAGAGATTGACAGATGGAACTCCGTACTGGCGAGAAAGAACAGCCGTTATCTCTTCGTCACTCAAAAACCCAAGCTTTACAAGCGTAGACCCCAAGCGTCCACCATTTGCCCTTTGATAATCGAGTGCTTCCTTAAGCTGTTGCGGGGTAATAAGGTTTTCCCTAAGAAGAGTCTCTCCTAGTTTGGCTGACATTTTTGAAAGTCCACTCCCAAATTTTGACCTATCTCAAATCTGCTTGCTGCCTGTGGCAATAATATTAAAGATGATACATTAACAATGAATATACTTTGCAGTAAAACAAGCTTCTGAAGGCTCTGCAGATTTTACTCGATTACTTGGATCTAAAGCAACTTTTATTAGTACTGAAACTCAACAAGCTTTAGTGAAGGTGTTTTTAGTGTTAAAAAATTCAGACTGGAGAATCCACCTCCAGCCTGAAATTCTTTTCTTACTTCTTCTTCTTCGGATCTTTCTTAACCTCTATCTTGAGAGTCTCTGCCAGATACTGCATATTCTCTTCAGCTTCCTGTTTTGTTTTACTTCCTGCTGGAGCTTTCTCAATCACTCTCTGATAAAGCTTTACAGCTTCTTCCATCTTCGGCTTTTCACCAGTAGCTGAAAGGACTAAGGCTTTCCCGTTAAGTGCTTCAAGGTTATTGGCGTCTATAGCTAGAACTTTGTCAAAAGCCTCCATGGATTTGTCTACATCTCCAAGAGAGAAGTAGATATTACCTATCTTGGCCAACATCGACCCTTTCTTTGTGTTATCAGTCTCAAACCCAGCACTAGTTGTATATGCCTTAATAGCCTTGTCTGCGTACTCAGGTGCACCTAGATTTCTGCAAAGAATGTCGCACGAGTCACCATATATCTTGTGGAATTCTGCACTGTTTGGATCTACTCCTATAGCCTTCTCTGCATACTGTGCAGATTCTACAAACAACCCTTTTGCTTCGTCTTTCTGTTTGTTATTGAAGCGTATAGCACCAAAATTGTAGAGTGCAAGAGCAAGATTAGCATATATAACCGATTGGTTTTTTGCATTATCGCTCATTTCACTGGCAATGTTTGCAGCTTCCTTGAACTGTTTTATAGCGTTCTCATAGTCTTTCTTTCCATTGAGAGCTACACCCTCGTCATAGAACTTCTTCATCTCTGAAGATTTTGCGTTTGCCTTCCTTATCTCTTCGTTCTTCTTCTCTCGTTCTTTCAGTTCTTTTGCAGCCTCTTCACGAGCTTTCTTTATATCATCTGCAGTTGCACCAACAGAAAACTGTTTAGCAACAGCTCTTACTTGTTCTGGTGTGGGTTTTGAACCATCTCCAGGCACCATATCAAAGCTCTGTTCAACAGGTTGCTCCCCACCAACTTTAAACCTGATAGAAACAAGAGGTGAAAAACCTGGAGCCGAAACTGCTACAGCATATTCAGCATTAGGTAGAGCCTGTAAAGGCTGGTAGTATTGCCCCTTTTTGTCTGTCTTGGTGGTAACGGGTTTGTCTTGATCAACATCAATTCTGTAGACCTCAATTGTCGCACCTTCAACAGGTTTTAGAGGCTCTTCAGCCGAAGCCCGCCCCATTATTACACCACGAACCGCTGCTCCTCCCTGTGCTAGTACTACTGTAGAAAATAGTAGGATTAGTGCCAAAGCTGGGACGCACGCGGAGATACATCTGGATATCTTTAGTATCATTTTGCCTCCAAATTTTCTTGATTGCTTACTGTTGAACAGATTGGCCTGCTGGTGAGCAGTCTACTAAGTTAACTAATAGGTGTCAACAGACAGCTATCAACTATAAATATAACACTTACACTGCTTTAGTGCCGTAAGAAGATCCTTGAAATATCCTCTCTGCGAGTAGTAATTGGACAAGCAGGAAGGCTTTCAAAAAACATTCTTCCGTAATGCTTTGTTCTCAGTCGTGGATCAAGAATAGCCAGTACTCCATAATCTTGACGACTGCGTATCAACCTACCCAACCCTTGCTTGAGTGTTATTATTGCTTGTGGAACAGAATAGTCCATAAAAGAGTTTCCACCTTGTGCATCTATGTACTCTTGCCTAGCTGAGACTACAGGATCGGTAGGTACTGCAAATGGCAGTTTATCTATTATCACACAAGAAAGCGACTCTCCTTGAACATCGACCCCTTGCCAGAAACTCGACACTGCAAAGAGCACAGCATTAGGTGTCTTTTTGAAACGTTCCAGCAACCCAGCTTTTGACGATTGGCCTTGTATAAAGGTTGGAAAGGGTATTTTTTCATTTATCATCTCATAGACCTGATTCATCTGGCTAATGCTGGTAAACAGTACAAATGCACGTCCATTAGTCAAATCCAAAATCTTTAATATCTCGTCTGCTGCTGCAGTTGCAAACTGTGGATTTTTCGGTTCTGGCATTTTTGGAGGAAGGTAGAGGAGTGACTGAGAAGTATAGTTAAAGTGAGAGTCTATCTTCAACTCCCTTGTCGTCAGTGTTCCAAGCCTCCCTTTAATGAAATTGAAACTGTCAGCAGATGTTAGTGTTGCAGACGTCAGAACTATTGCGTCTGTATCGGTAAAAAGACGCTCTGAAAGTATAGAAGATACATCTATTGGAGTAGCTTGCAGAAATATTGCTCGACCTCTGCGCTCGTACCAAAAAACATAGTTTTTGTCTTTACACTCGACTATAAATCGAAGCTCAGCCCTTAAAGTCTCTATCCGCCGCACCATCAGCTCAAGCTCTGGTGGAGCGTCTTTGATGGCCTGCAGTATCGTGCCAATTTGTGCAAGATAGTTGTCCAAAATCGTGTAAGTTTCACCTATTGGGGTGAGTGTTCTATTGCCATCACCATCACTTCGAATAAAGATATCACTTGTGATGGAAAATCTTCCTTCGCCAGAAGAGCACTGGTGAAAAGCTACCCAAAACTGCTCAGCTTTTGCACTCAGTTTTGTTACAACCCTCATCAGTTCCAAAGCACCTTCACGATCTGTCAGTGCAAGTTGTTGTAGGTCTTGAAGAAGTGCTGCCAGACCAAAACTGCTTACATCTAAGCCAAAATAGGATGCAGCTATATCCTCTATTTCATGAGCTTCGTCAAAGACTACAGCCGCGTAGTCCGGTAAAATAGACCCATATTCATTGTTCCTCAAAGAGAGATCTGCAAAAAAGAGATGATGGTTGACAATAACTACATCAGCTTCTATAGCCTTCTGACGTGTGCGTGTAATAAAGCATTGATCATATTCCGGGCACTTCTGTCCAATACATATTTCGCTTCTTGCATCGATCTCATGCCAAAAATGTATATTTTCAGGTAGTGTAACAAGTTCTGCCCTGTCACCTGTTTCACTATTTGCTGACCATCTACGTATCTCATCAAAATGGTTGAGGTCTTCAAGCCCTTGAAGGATTGGTGAAGATTCCACTTTTTTGAGTCTATAAAGACATAGATAGTTTGACCTACCTTTCAGGTATGCAACACGAAGCCTTCTTTTCAAAATTTTTTCCAAGAAAGGAACATCTTTGTTATACAACTGCTCCTGAAGATTTTTTGTAGCAGTTGAAACAATAACACGCTTGCCCAAAGCAAGAGCAGGGACAAGATAGGCAAGTGTCTTGCCTGTTCCTGTCCCTGCTTCACTTAGAAGACATCCACCTTCACGCATTACAGAATAGACAGCTTCGGCCATTCTCACCTGGCCAGACCGGTACTCATAGCTCGGAAGGTGTTTAGCAATTATCCCTTCTGGTCCGAAGATCTCTTCCATCTACTAAACTACCTGTTGTACTGAAGTGGTTTGAGCACTAGGCTTGGCTTGGTGCGCGACTTCAGTTCAGATTGTGTAAGCGGTTTTGACTTTGACACTAAGGTCGGATTCTGACCAGTATTTGACCCGCTTTCACTTGTTGGTTTTGTTTTTGGTGTTGGAGGTTTTGCTGGCTTTGGCCGTTTTGTAGGTCTACTCGCCTCCGCTACCTCTATGTCTATGCTGTTTTCAGTGTATCCAACAACTGGAGTGGAGAATTTTACCGCTCCTGCAGTATAGCTTTGCGAATTGAAAAAGTTGAAAAGCTCCAGCGTATCCATAGAAGTCTCAACCTCTATGCGGCTGCTTATAGGTGTTCCAGCACCTAGCCTCACCGAAGCACCTTGAGCTTTAAGCAGCTCTATTATCTTGTCAACCTGTCCAGATTTTGCTTCATAAATAGTCACGGTAATGTTATTGCGTAGCTGCTGTGTGCTGTATATAACTTGGCTGTCAGAAAAGATAGACCTGTAGAGCTGTCCTAAAGATTGATTAATCAGATCTGAAGCTACCTGATCGAGCACCTTATTGAAAGCAAGCATTGCACTGCTGCTGCTTGCTCGAACAGGGGGTAAAGCTCCTTCTCCAAGTATCAGATTATTATTTGGGCGCATTATCGTGTAAATGAAGCTTGCATCACAAATATAGCCACCAATACTGGCTGGCTGGTTGCTGACTTCAGGGTCTATATAGACCAAATAATCAGCATTGTACTGCTTAATAACCTTCTGTATAGATTTAAACTCTGCAGAATTTGCAGTTATTTTCCCTTTCAGTTGAGAATAGAATGTCTCTGTACTACCTTCAAATGCCACAGGCTGGATTCCAGCTTGAGTCATCTTTTCAAACAGCCTAGCTCTCAACTTCTTTGCTGCCTCAGACGAGTCAAAGCGTGAAGAAGGCATAAACATAACTCTTAGCGGCTGCTCACCAAAGCTGAGTACTTTGTTCAGTACAAGTGCAGAAACCATGGCTGGAGTGTCTACGTCACCTTCAACAGTTATTGTTATCTGTGTTTCGTCATCATTGAACTTTGGACTTCCAACAGTCTCAAATGAGATGAGGTAGTCTTCTGGAGGATCGAGTGCAATATCTATCTCTTCAGCAAGGTTGTCAATTATCTCTTTAGAAAACTTCTCTGCTAGGAAATCTCTTATGAATCTTTTTCTAGCAGTTGCCTCCACCTTCTTTTCACTTGCACGTCTTGTTGCGCGATCAAAATCTAATGTATACCTTTTGCGCAAAGTTTCAGCTTGGACTGAAACGCAAGCCAAAACAAGTAAAAAAATAGCCACATAGCTTAACCGCAATCTATATTTCATACTACTTATTCTTCTTCCCTGTGTTTGCTGGTGGGAGGCTACCTCCTCCAATCTGTTTCACAGTGTAGTCACGTTTGATGCGATTGATATCCGGGGATGGATCGGGTTGGCCATTGTTGAAGCTCTGTGTAACTGTAGCCCAGGCTATCTTTGGTTCAACTCTAACCACTTTAATGCGTGCGTGGGTTGTTAAATCACGTGAAAGTATCTCACCTGCTGAATTTCTGATTGGCTCACCCTCTGTGAAAACTTCGAACTCTTGACCAGGCTGTACAGAAGCTTCTGCTCCAGCATCTATAGCAACTTCATTGCCTTTGATGAAAACGACTGATGCTTCTATAGGAACGGCTAGACTCATGCGAGAGACATACTGTGTAGCAAACTTTTTCACCATTTCTCTATATTCATCTTGTCCTAGAGCCTTTCCAGTCAGCACATTTGCTTCAGCCTTGTCTGTGTACTGCATTGAGTCTATGATGCTAGAGGTTTCAACATCTATCAACTGTACCTGAAAAGTAACGTTCATTTTGGTTCTTGTAACACCAGTGAATGGAACTTTCTCTTGCTTTACATCTGCAGTAAGACATTTTCCAATCAGAACATAGTTGGCTGTAACAAGTTTTCCTACTTGTGCTGCTTGGGAAGGATCGGCCAGATCCGACTGTGCAAGCTTCTGTTCTTTAAGTAGTGTGTCGAGCGATGAGCGCGTCAGAACAGTAAACCTTCCTGCTTGAACAAGTGCATTTTCAAGCTCTGCAGTTGTTATCTCGTTTGTCCAGGAAGCGGAAGAAGCAGCAGAAGCAGTAACAAATATTTTCTTCTTTCCACCTTTTGCAGCTTGACCTTTCTGTGCCCCCTGACCTTTCTGAGCAGCTTCAACACCCTCTCCTAAAAGTCCAAGGGTAAATATCAAAATAGACAGAACTATTAGTTTAACTCTCGACATAGTGAGGCACTCCTTTCGAGTTACCGGTTTGATTTGGCTCGTCTGTTACGAAAATGGCACAACCTGTTGCCACGTAAGCTGTAAATTTGAGTATATGGTTGACCAAGAAGAAGTGTCAACTTTCCATAAAGGCAAGATGAAATTTTAGTTTTCTCAACTCAATTCGTCGGGTAGTACCCAACTTGGCATGCCACGTTTCTGTACTAATTCTATTACAAGGAAACCCATCAACAATCTACAAGTCTCAAATGAGTTGAGGTTGCTAAGCAGTGAGATGTCTCGTATTGTCACTCCAGGTTCAATCATATGAAATACTGCTAGTTCATCTTTGCTCAGTTGTAACTGCTTCAATCTTGTTTCCCAATCAATACAAGGCTCAAGTTCATCATCCAGTGAGTCTATGGTTTTGCGTATCTGTTCCCAACTACGAATCAGCTTGACTCCTCGCAGGATAATATCAAGAGTCGATATATCTAGATCTGGAAGGTCTTTCTGTGGAAGTTTGTTGTCGGCAAATTCAAAATAGCCTATTTGCCAGACAAAAAGACTATAGATGATACTAAGTACTTGATAACTCATCTGTGTACTCAGATCAAACTGAGTTATTTTGCCGTTTTCGAGAAGAATCTGGCCAAAACGCTTACCCTGTTTGACCTGTTTCTCTGTCTCCAAGTACTCATCTACGTTGATTGCACCAGAACGCAAAAGGACTTCGCCAAGACTATCCTCGCGTAGATTTGAATAGGCAGAGATTATTCTTCCATTATCGAAAAGAATTGCTTTACGCAACTCGTTTAGAGTGACCATCAGTGTGCCCGTTGCTTTGGCAGCGTGTATCTGATAGAGCAACTGTGGCAGTGGCCGATCTTTCAGGTTTCCGATCAGCACCTATAGCCTCCATTCTCTTTTGAGAATACTAAATGAAATTTTCGTTAGAAGTGGAGCACTGCATATTTAGCCACAAAAAGCTCTGAAATGTAAAAAATAATCTCCGTACCAGCCATTTTTTGCATCCTTATGTAAACTTTTATGTATGCTCACTTAGTAGAAGCTTCTCCGAAAACCAACTCTCCTGTTCTAGATTCTAAATTCAGAGTTTAGCCACATAAGCAATAGACATATTAACTCAAGAGTCGCGTTAATATACAAAACAGATAACTCTTACATGTGAAACTATCGTAAAAGTGTAAATTTCAGAAATCCAAGTTGTGAGATCCAGATATTATAGAATTGGCAAAGGCATTACCTTAAGTTAATCTTTTAGGCGTTTATGCTCCTACACAGCTACTATTTCATCCAAGGAGATAGGCTAGAAGGTTTTACCATCTGCCTACAAGTAATAAATGAGTAATAAAAAAAGCTCCAATTTAAAACTAATATTAGCAACTTCATTTATCCTACTGTTCGGTGTCGTAGGTTTCTACATATATGCAAAGCAGCAACCAACAACTTCAAATGATGTTGCCACCAGTACTACACCAACAGTTGTAGCTAGAGACCCAAATACCAAATACCTTGAGTTTCTGGCTATGGGGGATTTTGGAACTGGAGGGGCTGGCCAGATGCAAGTAGCCGAATCGCTTTCAAAAGTGGCTGCATCTGAACCCGCTTCTTTTGTTCTACTACTTGGTGACAATTTCTATGAAGACGGGGTTGAGTCTGTAGAAGACCCACAGTGGAAGACAAAGTTTGAAGATGTATACAATAAACCCGGTCTTAATATACCTTTCTATGCAGTGCTTGGTAACCATGACTACAGGAAAAATCCTCAAGCCGAAGTTGACTATACAAAAAAGAGCAAGAAGTGGCGAATGCCTGATAAATATTACACGTTTACTGAAACTGTAGACGACAAAACCCAGGTACAGTTCTTCTGTCTCGACTCTACTCCTTTGGTAGAGATGCGCTCAACCAATGACCTTGAAAATATAAAGAAGATGGTTCAGTGGCTTGAACAGCAACTACAAAGCTCTACATCTCGATGGAAGATAGTAGCTGCACATCACCCACTCTACTCAAATGGACCGCATGGTGACAGTGGAGTGATGATAAATGTTTTTGAACCTATTCTTGAAAAGTACAAGGTAGATTTCTACATATGTGGTCACGACCATAGTCTACAGCTACTCAAGCCCATCAAAGGAGTGCGTCACATAGTTAGTGGTGGAGGTGGCAAAATTACCCCAGTCCGTTATGCTTCAAACACAGAGTTTGCAGCAACCAATCTGGGGTTTGCACGTCTGCGAATATCCAACAGTGACACAACGATTACTTTTTACGACAAAGATGGCAAAACCAGTTACGCAACTACAGTAAAGAAGTAGTAAACAAAAGCAGGAACCTATGACCATAAAGCAAGGCAATTGCCCATCGTGTGGAGGCGAAGTCCATTTCAAAATAGGGTCTTCTTTCATTGTAGTCTGCCAGTATTGCAACTCCCTTGTTGCTCGCAACGACCAGAAGCTAGAGGATTTGGGAAAAGTTGCAGAAGTAATAGAGACTGAATCCCTTATCAAAATAGGCTTTTTGGGTAGATACAAAGGAGTTGGATTTCAAGTTACGGGACGAACACAACTAAAACATCAGATGGGTGGTTTTTGGACAGAGTGGTATGCTGCTTTTGATGATGGTCGTTGGGGTTGGATATCAGAAGCTCAAGGAAAACTTTATATCTTATTTGCTGAAGCTGTTAGTGAGCTTCCAAACTATTTTAGCCTCAACGTTGGGCAGGTAGCAGACCTCAAGCTCCCTGTAAAGTTTACAGTTGCAGAGAAAGGTATAGCCACTTATAGCGCAGCCCAAGGCGAGATACCTTTCCGCTTTACTCCTGGCGAAAGATATAACTATGTGGATCTTGCTGGCAACAGTGGAGAGTTTGCTACACTCGATTATGGTGAACAGTCACCCCTTATCTTTCTAGGTCAAGAGATCAGACCAATAGATTTGGGCATAGAAACTTTTGAAACCATACCCGACCAGGAGGCAGCAAAGAAAGTCTCCACAACCAATATTCCTTGT
>JAEUQL010000001.1:0-20052 GCA_016789295.1 Blastocatellia bacterium
CATATCATTACTGCACTAGATGTACTTGAGCACGTAGATGACGATCTAGCTGCAATGTCGGAGCTTTACCGAGTTTGCAAACCAGGCGGAATGCTGCTTGTGACGGTTCCAGCATATGGTTTTTTGTGGAGTGAGCATGACGAAGCTCTTCACCACAGACGCAGATATGCAGCCCATGAACTGAGAAACAAGCTTCTACTGAGTGGTTTCGAGATAGAGCGTTGCAGCTACTTTATCACCTTGCTCTTCTTTCCAATACTTTTCATCAGGATAGTACAAGGTATCTTTAAGCATTCGACACACCCAAAAACTTCTCACATACACTTACCAGAAATTTTTAATCAGATGTTAATAACACTGCTTGCCTTTGAGCAATGGCTCTACAATTACATAAACCTTCCTTTTGGTGTCTCTATTGTTTGTGTTGCAAGAAAGCCTCAAAGTGTAGATAAATAGGAAGTTTATAGAGGATGGGTTGCTAATAAAGCACGGGTAAAAGTCAATAAATTTCAGGTTCACCTTCCGGTCTAGTCTTCCATCTCTTATGTACCCAGAGCCAGTGGTCAGGGTGTTTTCTTATAAAACTTTCCAGTACTTTATTAAAATTGGAGGTATTTTGCAGAATATCCTCTTTGAGATTTCCTGTTGAGATTATTTCAAGGGCTGGTTCAAAATGTAGGATATGCCTCTTCTTTTGCTCATCCCAGATTATAACAACTGGTACCACGGCTGCATCGGTTCTAAGTGCAAGTGTCGCCAATCCAGTTGTAGAGCAGGCTGGTATGCCGAAAAAATCACAGAAGACTCCTTGATTACGGACGGTGTTGAGGTCTATCAAGATCCCTACAGTCTCACCACGCCTCAAGCAAGAGAGTATCGCTTTTGCAGAGTTATTCTTGTCTATAGTCCGGTTGCCCGGACGGCTTCTGTATGAGTCTACAAGGGCTTCTATATATGGGTTATCTATTTTTCGGACTAGTATGTTGTGTGGGTAACCACACATTGCATGAAAGAAACAAGAAAGCTCCCAAGCACCAAAATGTCCTGTGAGAAAAAGAACTCCGTGTCCGCGCTCGTGAGCAGCAAGATAGTTCTCTAGCCCACTATACTCTACTGCCTGCTCGATCTCTTCTTTGGTGTATTTAGGGAAGTAAGAGAACTCTGCCAAAAGTCTTCCAAAATTACGAAACAGCCCTTTGATGATCTTCGCGTGTTGTTGTCGAGAAAGCTCTGGAAGAGCCATTTCAAGGTTGTGTGCTGCCGTCTTTTTCAGCTTTTTCGCTACTAGATAAGCTATTTTGGCTAAAAGATAGGCTGTTTGTAGGCGTAAAGCTCTTGGCAACAAAGCAAGAGTCTTAAGCACTAAGCAAACAGTCAAGTATTCTAAGTAGTTGCGTCTGTCGCTTCTTTTCATCGGTTAATAGACGATAGCGGTATAAAATAATTTAGACGGGCTACTTCGTCAAGCGGGTAAGATTGATACATAAAAACAGGTTTGACAATATAAGACACCTTTTGCTAATCTTGCCCATTTACAAATAGTATTATCTGTTTATAAGTATCTTTATTGTTGCGGTCTTTATTGCATGAGTTTTGTGGAAGATAACCAAATAAAAGCACTCCTTAAGACTGTTGCCCTACTACTTCTACTTTTCTCTATCTTCTTGACCAGTGGCTGTGTCAAGACAGTTAAGAGTACAGCAGTGAACTTAAAAACCTATGACAGATTACCTGCAAGTTCGTTGTTGGAGAAGGTTAATAGTCTACAGTCTATAAATACTTTAACTGCCAATGCGTCGATCAGGGTGACCGACCTTAAACTGTCTGAACAGGGTAAGATAGAACCTTACCATCCAGCCGATGGATTGATAGTGTTGCAGCGACCAGAACAGATCAGAATGCTCATACGTGTTCCTGTCATAAAACAGAATATAGCCGACATGACTTCGGATGGTGAGCAGTTCAAAATAGCTATCTACTATCCTGATGAGTACAAACAGTTCCTTGTAGGTACAAACAACAGTAACTATGAAGATCGTCTGGAACAGTGGAAGAATGACAATCCTGACAAACAAAAGATAAGCTCTTTTGTAAAGATTCGACCTCATCATATTACAGAAGCACTTCTTTTAAAAACTGTTGACCTAGCCGATGGACAGATAAGCTACTTTATTTCTGACACAAAACAGGAAGAGGAAGAGTTTTTGGCAAATGGAAAAACCCGAAGAGTAGTAAGAAACTATCAAGTCCTTCACGTTCTCGAAAAATCCGAAGGTCAGGAACTGAAGCTACAACGCCAGTTCTGGTTTGATAGAACTCAGCCATCGATTCCACTCGCAAAAGCACTGTTTTTTGGTGCAAATGGTTCACTTACTTCTGAAGTGAGTTATAAAAGGTACCAAAAATACGAAGATGGAACTGTATGGCCACAGATCGTTGAGCTGACTCGTGCACAAGACAGATACTCTTTGGAGCTTACTTTTAGTAACATCACCCACAACAATGAGATAAATAAGCGAGCTTTTGTTTTGGAAAACGATCAGAAGCTTCCTCTTCGTGATCTCGACACACGGCAACAAACGCCAAGAACTTCTCCTGACCAATAAGCAGAAAGGATATCTTCTTGTCCTAGCCAGATGATGGATAATAGTTTAGTAGCTACAAACGTTCGCCAACGACCTTTGAGAACATTGATCAGTGTAGTTGGAGTTGCTCTTGGAGTAGTACTTATAGTCCTTGTAGTAGGATTATCGAGAGGTATGCTCAAGGAGCAGGGTAGGCGTAACTCAAATGTTGGTGCAGAAATAATCTTTAGACGCCCAGGGGCTGTCTCTTTTACAAGCAATTTTGGGCTTTCTCTCCCAATCCAATATGCTCAAAGACTTTCTACTATAGAAGGAATAGAAAATGTTAGCCCAGTTGGACAGTATTTGAAGCCTTCTGACCAAGGATTTGGAGCCGAGCTTATAGACGGAATAGAGTATGAAAGTTATGCCAAAGTTAGCAATATACGAATAGTAAAAGGTAAAAGCTTTTCTACTGGGAACGAAGTTATAGTAGACCCAACATATGTGAAAAATAGAAAAGTGAAGTTAGGTGATAGTATAGAGCTTTTTGGTAAAAAGTTTACTATTACAGGAATTTATGAGCCAGAGATAGGGTCACGTATCAAAATGAACCTTTCTCTTATGCAGTCGATCCTCAATGCTCAAGACCGAGCTACATTTGTTTTGGTAAAGTGCAAAACAAACTTTACAGAACAGAATGTTGCAGCAGAAATAAATCAGCAACTTCCAGGTAATCAACTACTCTTTGTCAGAGATCTACAAGAACTTTATGAGAAAGGCTCTTCGGCTCTCAATACTTTTTTGAGTGTAATAATAGTTATTTCAATAGTTATCAGTACACTTGTCATCATGCTTGCAATGTATACGACCATAACCGAACGAACTCGTGAAATAGGTATACTCAAAAGTCTTGGTGCTCCAAAAAGGTTTATTATAGTAACTATTGAAAAAGAAGCACTTCTTATAAGTCTTCTTGGAATAGTATTCGGCTATGTTGTAGCCTTGGCTGGACGGTTTCTGATCACCTACTATACCCCTCTGTTTATTGACATCGAAACAAAATGGATGCTGGTAGCTGGCTTGTGTGGGATAGTCAGTGGCTTTTTTGGAGCACTTTATCCTGCTTTGCGTGCAGCTAACCAAGACCCTATCAAGGCCATCAGCTACGAGTAGAAAGTAGAGATATGAAGACAATTTTAAAGACAGTAGATTTGAAGATGACCTACCAGTTAGGAAAAGTCTCAGTCAATGCACTTCGTGGAATAAACTTAGAGGTTAAAGAAGGTGAGTTTGTAGCAATTATGGGGCCGTCAGGTTGTGGCAAATCGACCCTTCTGCACATTCTTGGAGCAATGCTCAAACCAAGCTCTGGACAGGTTCTCATAGACGGAGAAGATATATCTAAGATGAATGAAGCCGCTCGAACCGAGGTAAGACGCAGAAAAATAGGATTTGTTTTTCAGAAATTCAATCTTTTTCCAACTCTTACAACCGAAGGCAACATCAAGCTTGCAGAAAACATCCGTAGGAATGGAGCCTCAAAAACTTCGGCAAAGAGGGATGAGATATTGAAGTTACTCAATTTGGAAAAGAGGCTGCACCACAAACCGATAGAGATGTCTGGTGGTGAGCAACAGAGAGTAGCCATAGCGCGTGCTCTTGTAAGTAGCCCGGCTATAATCCTTGCCGATGAACCAACAGGAAATCTTGATAGTGAGAACTCGCAAATAGTGCTAAATATGCTTCAGAAACTGAATCAGCAGTTGGGACAGACAATAATAATGATTACCCATAATTCCGAAGCTGCTGCAGTTGCACAACAAACAGTTTACATGAAAGATGGCCAAATCGTACAATAGGCCGTTTGATGGAGCGAGTGTATATGAGCTTTTTCGGCATCATCAAAAAGATAGTCCTTTGGTCTTATGATCGTGGAACTTGGCAGTATGACCTACTCTGCATAATGATTCTGGCTTTTATCTTTCTAACACCAAGTTGGGTCTTCGATAAACGTCTGAAGGCAGAGACTAGGGCACAGGTATATGAAAAGTTATATGTTTCAGCTAGTGATATAGCTAATGCTAATCGTTCACTCCCTCTTGCACAGATGCTTTCAGAGAGCTTGTCTCGCAAAACTCGACAACAAGTTACAGTCAAGCACTATGAGTTTGACTTTGACTCAAAAGGTAATATCCAAGGTTTTCAAGTCTGGTTTGATCACAGTCGGTAGCAATTTTCTCTAAGAGGTCGTTGATGAGATCTTTAAAATATTTCATAGTTGCTCTTCTATTTATATCTTTTGGTCTTGTAGTTACAACAACAACCAGTTCTAATTCAAAAGAAGAAATGATACTTGCAAATATGGAGAACGTTGGTAAAACGCTCTCATCTTTTACTGCAAGCCTATGGCAGCAAAAGACAAATACACAGATAGGCATATCTGACCCTCCAGAGATGGGCACTATCTACTATGTTCCAGCAAAAAACGGGAAGATGAAACTTCGCATAGATATACAAAAGCCAGCCAAAACAGTTGTTGTCTCTGGCAATGAAGTAAAGTTTTATCAGAAAGATATCAACCAACTGTTAATTACTTCTACAAAAGGTGCTTCAAGTAACAAATCTGTCTCTTTTTTGGCAATTACTTTTGGCTCTGTTAGCGCAATGCGTGAAAACTACAATATAAAGTATGTAAAAGATGAAAAGATTGAAGGTGAGATGACGTCGGTACTCCACTTGACGCCAAAGACAGAGGGTAATCCATACAAGAGTGTAGATGTATGGATATCGCAGAGCATCTGGATGCCACTACAACAGAAACTAATAGAAGTGAATGAAGATGTTACGTTAGTTCGTTTAAGCAATCTGAAAAAGAATATAGAATTTGATGTCAAAACATTGATAGATAACTTCAATCCAAAAGCAAAAGTTGTTAAGGGTTAGTCGAGCAGAACAGAGAGCTGCTTCTTAGTCTTTCTACTGGCTATTTCCAATTTGAGATTGGCTGGCTGCTTCTCTTCTTTCTTGTGCTCGAAAAACAGTAGACCTTGTCTTACTCCATCAGGCTCTATCTTCTCTTTTCGATTTAGTGAATGGGAGATAAATCTCTGTTTTGCCTCTTGTCCAGAGGCGTAGTTGTAAACTCTGATACCATAGTAAGATAGAGTCTTGTTAAAAGCTTTGTCAGGTTTTATCTGTTTGTAGTTTCGGTTGTCTTTATCAACGAGCCGAAATGAGAGGCTTTCTACATCAAGCTGACTGTTGGAACTATTTTTTACTGAAACCCTAACGGCAATAACACCAGCAATTAGTAGATTTGCGTCAAACAGAGATAAGGACTGATCTTCGTCGAGAACCTCAGCTCTTGTTTCCATTTCGCTGCTTTGTGCAGTATGTGATAGTTCTGATGGAGAAACTTCTACACGCTGTTTTATCCTCAACGGTGCACCACAGCTAGATAGAAGTAAACAGAGTATAAGAGTGGTAGTCAATTTTTTTAATGGAAGAGTTTTCATAAAAAATCGAACTTTTAAGCCTGCTGTTTAGTCAAAAGGGTTCAACTCTAAATTAGATTTTAAGCTTTTTCTGATTAGAAACTCCAACTGTTTCTGGAATGTGTGTTTACAGTGAGTTGTTGTGGGAGGTTTTATGAAAAGTATCAAGGTGGCTCTTCTTCTCTTCATTCTAGTGTTTGGTTTGACTGCTACCAGTTCTGGACACCCTGCTTTTCTAAAAGAGGTCAAAAAACTTGGAATAGATGCCAAAGATTGTACTTATTGTCATGAGAGTGCAAAAGGTGGTAAAGGATGGAACAGAAGGGGGCTTTGGCTCAAAGACCAGAAGAAAGAGCGCAAAGCTCCAAATGTAGATGTAAAATGGCTCAAGGAGTATACAGAATAGCCTTGAATGAAAAGATTTAAGTGGAACCGACACATTACAGTTAGTCCTGCTCGTAGAACAGCTTTTGAGATCCTCAGTCGGGTCGATTTTGAACAGTCATACGCTTCAAATCTTCTTGCTTCAAAGTCTCTCGATCTACTCTCTGCAGAAGACAGAAGGCTTTGTTACGAACTGGTTTTGGGACTACTTAGACATCAGAACAAGATCGACTATCTATTAACCTCTCTCAGTGGAAAAAAAGTTGAGCGTCTCGATAAAGAAGTAGTAATTGCACTACGCTTAGGTCTATATCAGTTAAACTACCTTTCTCGTCTTCCAGAAAGAGCTGTTGTTAATGAATCTGTAAACATAGTTAAAGCTACTGGAAAAAGTTCTGCCAGTGGATTTGTCAATGCAGTTTTGAGAAAAGCTTTACAGATAGACAGCAAACAGTTGATAGCAAAAGTTGCTGATCCACTTCAACGCGCAAGCTTTGAGTACTGCCATCCTGAGTGGTTACTCAAGAAGTGGAGTGAAAAGATAGGTTTGCAGGCTGCTTGTCAACTTGCAGAAGCCAATAACAACAATCCTCAAACAACATTTAGAATAAATAGCCTTATTTCAGAAGCTAGTTGTGTAGTCGATCAATTGGAAACAAAAGGTTTAAAGCTTGGATCTGACTTTATAGAGATTAATCCGAATGTTTATAAACTACTATCATCTTCTAGCAGTATTTTAACAGAGCTGATGTTAACTGGGGCAATATATATCCAAGACGAGGCTTCAATGTTTGTAGCAAGTCTTCTGCAAGCAGAACCTGGAGACACAGTTCTGGATCTCTGCTCTGCACCTGGTAGTAAAACAACAATGATTGCAGAGCAGATGCAAAATACTGGTAAGATAATAGCAGGTGATATACACTATTTTAGATTAAAAGTAGTTGATGAAAGCTGTACTAGAATGGGCATCAAAATAGTAGATACTGTAGCACTTGATGCGCTAAAACCACCATTTCATCAATCTGTACGTTTTGACAAGATTCTGGTTGATACCCCTTGTACAGGAACTGGAACTTTGCGCCGCAATCCAGAGATAAAGTGGCGATTGAGTAGCCAGAAGATAGCCGAGATGGCAGAACTTCAAAAGAAAATACTATCATCTATAGCACCCTATTTGAAACCTGGTGGAAGAATGGTCTATTCAACCTGTTCTGTAGAAACAGAAGAAAATGAAGAGGTAGTGGCAGACTTCTTGTCTGAAAATCAAAATTTCTCTATTCAACCTGCTACCAAATTTCGAACAGAAGATGGATTTATGCGGAGTTGGCCGCATACAGACGGAATAGATGGTTTTTTTGCTGCTATTTTTGTCAAGATTTGTTAATGATATTTTGCACTTATTCACAGTATGAAGATGAAAGAGCTTTCAAACATAGACAGTATTTGCGAAGCAAAATACGAGATTGAACTTTGGCTTTTGGGGTGGGAAACTTTTCAAATAGACGGCAGTATTGTAAATGTTGAAAATATTACTTTTAGTGTTGAGTTTGGAAAATTTATCTTCTCTTACTGGACTGATGAAAAGTCTGAAAGTTGGCGTGTAATTGCCTATTCATTAACCGATAAACTACTAATACTCAGACTGGGTATTGCACTACAGAAAAAGTCCAAAAAGACCATAATCTATCCATCAACAGATCCCGCCACTCTACCTGCTAAAGAAGCACTTTCTTGTTTGAAAACAGTGATAAGTGAATCTTTGGGTTGGACTGTCAAAACATCAACTATTGGAAGAAGTAACCAGTATGGATATTCATCAAAAGTTGCAAGGCTGCTATTAGAAAATAATGGCTATTTGATTGCTGCTGTAGCTATTTTCGACCTTATAGAGCCTGCACTACTTCTAGCACAAGCTTTTAATTGGTTTTCTGTACTGAAAGAGAGAATAGATAGTATTAATTGTCTAGCTATATTTATCCCTTCTAGTTTGCAAGACAAGTTTTTATGTAGGCTTGGTCTTACTTATCTAAAGATCGACATATTAATATTTGGGTTTGACCTAAAGAGCTGTTTTTTACAAAAACTTTCTACTGCAGAACAGGGTGATTTTGGTTTCGGCCTTACTGGTAGAGTATTTGGAGATCTAATAGCTGGCTTTCAAGAAGAAAGATACTGTAGAGCTATTGATAGCTTTGAAGAGATAGTAGGAAAAGAGTTTAGGTCGGTATTAAAGCCATTTTCTGATAGGATTGAAGTTTTGAAAAGTTCTGATGGAGAAAAGCTCAAATTTCTTGTAAACGGCCTTGAAATTGCGAGATATCAGAAGCAACTCTTAACCATCAGTCTTTTTTCCAGAGATGGATTTAGAAGAGAGCTTTTTGCAGAGCATAATCAGGAACAATTTAGAAACCAGTTAGAAGAGATATTTACTTACCGGATTGCCGATAGTCCAAACAAACAACACCCATTCTACAGTTTGCAGCAAGAGAGATGGCTTGAAGCTGTAGTGAGAGGTAACATCCAGAGTCTCGATCCAGAACTGGATTCAAAGATTTTCTACTGCCAAGTTCCAGCAATTAAAGATTTCCACAGTAGATATGTAGATATAGTAGCTCGAAGAAAAGATGGGCAGATAGTGCTAATAGAGCTAAAAGTTACAGAGTCTGTGGAGCTGCCATTTCAAGCTCTTGACTACTGGACACGTTTTGAGTGGTACAGAACAAGAGGAGATCTACAGAACTGGTTTTCAGACTCTTTCATAAAAGATAGCCCTGCTGTTGTCTACCTTGTAGCTCCTATCTTCTGTTTTCATAAAAGTTTCAAGCTGTTTACTAGCTTTATAGGCTCTACTGTTGAGCTTTACAAGATAGCAATTAACCAGAGTTGGCATTCTGGATTGAAAGTCCTATTAAAAGATAGGCTAGACTATAAAGAGTAGAGGTGAGGTATGTATAGTGGAGCAGTTCTTGTTGACAAACCTGCTGGTATAACTTCGCACGATCTCGTAGCAAAAGTAAGAAAAGTATTAAAACAGAAACGTGTTGGCCACACTGGAACACTAGATCCGTTTGCTACTGGGTTGATGATTGTCTGTTTTGGTAAGGCTACAAGGTTAGTACAGTTTCTTACTGGTGAAGATAAAAGCTATATAGCTACTGTTAGGATTGGATTTGCAACTGATACTCAAGACATTACTGGAACAAAGATTTCTGAACAGGTTGATACAGGATCTATAGACAAAGAGATTATAAGAACTATGCTATCCAGCTTTGTTGGAAAGCAAGAGCAGATCCCTCCCATGTACTCGGCAAAAAAAATAGCTGGACAAGCTTTATATAAACTTGCACGAAAAGGAGAAGTAATTGATAGAAAAACTGTAACAATAGTGGTCAAATCTATAAATCTTGTTGATGAACAGATAGTTGTTAAGAATGATGAAACTAGAGAATTTACTATGATGGTGGACTGTTCAGCAGGTACCTATATTAGAACTTTGGCTCACGATATTGGCCAACGTCTGGGTTGTGGAGCGCACCTATCTGGATTGAAGCGTGTTCGTATAGGAGACTTTGGTTTAGAAGATTCGGTAAGTCTTGAAAAACTTATGTCTGAAGGTTCTATAGAGAAGTTTCTACTAACTCCAGATCGATTAATGAGCAACTATCCTAAATATGTAGTTGCAGATGAGCAGATTGAGAAAGTCAAGCATGGACAAGGTTTGAAAGTTTCTGATCAGGACTTTTTCACAGATTTAGGCAACTGGGTACGCATTCTAGACAACAGTTCTAGACTAGTGGCTCTTGCTCAAGTTTTAGGCTCAGAGGAAAGAAGCTTACAGCCGAAGATCGTCCTAGTAGATTAGCAATAGCAGTAGGGAGAGTTATAAAGATTTTTGTTGAGAGACTATATTCTGGATGACTAGTCTGTTGCGTGTGCTATACTTTAGCCAATGTTACATCGTTAAAGGTCTTGCAGATAACGGTAGTGCTCAAACACAAAGAGGCTTCACGTTTGATACTTGTTAATCTCTTGCCGATAAGTTAATGCTTACGGCTGTTTTTAAGCAAAAAAAGGTGGTAGAGATGGACGAGAAAAGAGAAGAGAAGTTTGACATAGTCCGGCTTTTGGAGTCGCACCGCCGCGAACGAGAGCTGTTACACTGGGAAGGTTCATTTCGTGACTATTTTGAACTGATAACAGCTAATCCCTCCCTTGCACAACTATCACACGCACGTGTTTGTGAAATGATACTCAATGCTGGGACAGAAAAGATAAACGAAGGTTCTAGAGACGAAGTCACTCGCTACAAATTCTTTAGCAATGAGCTGTTCGGTATCGAAGAACCTATCACACGTCTTGTAGAGTACTTCAAATCGGCTGCCCAAAGACTAGAAGTTCGCAAAAGAATACTTCTTTTAATGGGACCCGTTGGTGGTGGCAAGAGTACTATAGTTACTCTTCTTAAAAGAGGATTTGAACAGTGGTCTCGCACAGAACGTGGGGCTGTCTATGCTATAAAAGACTGTCCTATGCACGAAGAACCGCTACACCTTATTCCAGAGGTTCTTCGACCAGAGATTGAGAAACGCTACGGAATCTATATCGAAGGAGACCTTTGCCCTCAGTGCCGCTACAATTTAGAACATACTTATCAAGGTAGGCACGAGGACATGCGTGTGAAACGGATACTTTTCTCCGAAAAAGAGAGGATAGGTATTGGAACTTTTGCTCCTTCAGACCCAAAATCCCAAGATATTACTGAACTTACAGGTTCAATCGATCTGTCAACGATTGGCGAAATAGGTGTTGAATCAGACCCTCGTGCCTATAGGTTTGATGGAGAACTCAACATTGCCAATCGAGGTTTGATGGAGTTTGTTGAAATGCTCAAAGTGGATGAGAAGTTTCTCTATTCACTTCTAACACTATCTCAAGAGCAGTCGATAAAGACAGGCCGCTTTGCAATGATTTATGCCGATGAAGTTATTGTTTCTCATACAAACGAAAATGAGTATAGAGCTTTTGTTGGAAACAAAAAGAGTGAAGCTTTGCAAGACCGCATCATCATGATCAAGGTTCCTTACAACTTGAAGATCTCTGAAGAAGAACGGATCTACAAGAAGTTACTTGATCAATCCGATGTTTTGAAGAATATACATATTGCACCAAATACATTAAAAGTAGCTGCAATGTTTGCAGTAATGACAAGACTTGAGACTCCAAAACGTGCCAACATAGATATAGTCAAAAAGATGAAACTCTATGATGGTGAAGATGTTGAAGGTCTCAAATCGAAGGATTTAAGGGATCTGAAAGAAGAAGCCGAGCGTGAAGGTATGGATGGTATCAGTCCACGTTATATAATCAATCGTCTGTCAGGTGCTCTTGTCAAAGATGGCATTGCTTGTATCAATCCAATAGATGCACTCAGAGCTATCAAAGATGGTTTTGAGCAACACACGGGCATCAGTACAGAAGAGCGCGAACGCTATCTAAACCTCATCTCTGTAGCTCGCAAAGAGTATGACGAACTAGCAAAAGTCGAGATACAACGTGCTTTTGTGTACTCTTTCGAAGAAATGGCCAAGTCATTTTGTAACAACTATCTTGATAATGTTGAGGCTTACTGTAACAAAGAGAAGATAAAAGATCCGATTACCGAAGAGGAGCTTGACCCAGACGAAAAGTTGATGCGTTCGATAGAAGAACAGATAGGTATATCTGAGAATGCGAAAAATACTTTCCGTCAAGAAATTCTAATCAGGATCTCTTCTTATGCACGAAAAGGTAAAGCCTTTGACTATACTTCACACGAAAGGCTCAAAGAGGCCATAGAGAAGAAGATATTTGCTGACTTGAAAGATGTTGTGAAGATTACAACTTCAATGAAAAATCCTGACGCAGATCAACTCAGACGTATCAACGATGTTATAGATAGATTGATAGGCCAGCATGGCTATTGTAGTGTCTGTTCAAATGAACTTCTTTCATACGTTGGTACACTACTTTCTCGTTAGGTTAAATTTCAGTAGTAGTCTCTTAGGCCCACTTTGGCTGTGCTAAAGTGGGCTTAGTTGTATCTAGCATCAAGTAGAGACTTAGACCTATATCTTAAAGATAAAGGTTATAACAGATAGTAGAACAAGTAATACTAACTTGTAGGAAACAGAGCTATTTGCTGTTACAATTATAGGAGAAGTGGCAAAAATTGGGTCATTTACAAAAATTCTACCTGATAATAGTACTTGGGTTATAGGTAGTTGTCAGTTGTTAACTACTCAGTAGCTATTAATCTTTGAGGTTATTATGGACAATAAATCAGGAAAGAGAGATATAAGGTTGAAAAGGTTTGTTAGAGCCTCACAGCTAGTAGGATTAGCATCTGGTGTTGCTGCTGCTGGACTACTTGCTCAGAGATACAGAAGACCTCGTGATGTACGCTGGTTTGACCATGCTCATACGCTCCCACATTCAATGTCAAGTAGCTTTAGAGTTATTGATGGAATACGAATTCATTATCAAGAAAAACATACTACTAGCAAAGAAAGTAAAGAAATATCTAACAAAGAGACGATAATTCTCTTACATGGCTTCTGTTCTTCTAACTATACATGGAAAGATTGTTATAATTCTTTTGTGGCTGCTGGATATCGTGTTATAGCACCAGATTTGAAAGGATTCGGTTTTTCAGAAAAACCTTCTGATAGTAAATATAGCGCACTAGATCAAGTAGATCTAGTTGTAGGGCTTATGGAGTCTCTGAAAATAGATAATGCTACATTTGTAGGTAATTCGTATGGAGGTGCTATTTCTCTTGCCTGTGCAATAAAGTATCCAGAACGTGTAAACCGTCTTGTACTCCTAAATGCTGCACACACGGATGGAGCTATACCAAATTTCTTTCGAAGAACTGCAAGAGCAGCGGAGCTTTATGGACCAACACTTTTTGGTTCAAAGACACTTATCAAGCTTGTAATGAACAACATGTATCATAATAAGAGCTTGATAACAGAAGAAAGGTATGAAGCTTATCACCGTCCAGTGCGTTCGGCAGCATGTCAAACAGCCGCTTTTAATACTCTTCGCCAGTGGAACCTTGGGTGGATGAGAGATAAGCTAAAGTTTATCAAACATCCAACACTTGTTATCTGGGGTGAACAGGACTGGTTAATACCTGTCTCGCTTGGTGCAAAGCTCCATCTCCAAATAGACAGTTCAGAGTTTGTTGTTATACCTGAGTGTGGGCATCTTCCTCAAGAAGAACGCCCAGAAGATACTTGTTCTTTTATAGTGGATTTCTGCAAACGTAGCCAGAAACTTCATCACAAACGGCTTATAAGTTAGAGGTAGGCTATGACTATTCAAAGAAATGACTGGAGTCTTCAGAGAAAAGGAATAATAGATCAAGACCGTCATAAAGAGAGGGTTAAGGAGGCTATAAAAAAGAATCTAGGCTCTATAGTTTCTAATGAGTCTATAATTCTTTCAGATGGCAACAAAACAGTTAAAGTTCCTATACGCTCCCTTGATGAATACAAGTTCCGCTATGACTACAGAAAGAAGAAACACGTTGGTCAAGGTGATGGAAATTCCAAAGTAGGCGATGTCATAGCTCGTGAAAACAAGCAAGGCCAAGGCTCTGGTTCCGGACAGGGTCCAGCAGGATCTGCTACTGGGCAAGAATACTATGAAGCAGAAGTGAATATAGATGAGATAGCTGCCCTCATCTTTGAAGACTTGCACCTTCCTTATCTTGAAGAGAAAGCTAAACAGGCAATCCAGTCAAAGAGTACAAAGTTTACAGAGATTCGACGAACAGGCATTATGTCAAACCTTGATAAACGTCGTACAGTTATTGAAAATATTCGTCGTAATGCCAAAGAAAAAGGTGCAGCAAGAATAGGAGATTTCAAAAAAGAGGATCTTCGATTCAAAACCTGGGAAGAGGATGTCAAACATCAATCCAACGCTGTAGTTATTGCAATGATGGATGTCTCTGGTTCTATGGGAGAGTTCAAGAAATACATAGCCCGTAGTTTCTATTTCTGGATGGTACGCTTTCTGAAAACCAACTATGACAATGTCAAAATAGTCTTCATTAGTCACCATACAGAAGCTAAAGAAGTGACAGAAGAGCAGTTCTTTACTCAAGGTGAATCAGGTGGAACAGTAGTTAGCTCTGCTTATAAGCTTGCACTTGAAGTTATTCAACAGCGTTACAATCCAAGGGACTGGAATATCTATCCATTCCACTTTTCTGATGGAGATAATTACTATTCAGACAATGACGAAGCTGTAAGGCTTGCTGATGAGCTTATAACTACCTGTAATCTATTTGGCTATGGAGAGATAGGAGAAGAAGGTGTGTCAAACTATAGGCGTTCAAGTGGTGCACTGCTATCTATCTACAAAGATCATCTCAAAAACAGAGAACGTTTTGTTGGAGTGCGCATAGACTCTAAAGAAGATGTTTATCCAGCACTAAAAGAGTTCTTTGGAAAACGTGGCGATAAAGCATAAAGTTTTTGGAAGGAAGAGGTTTCAAGCTATGGATGCAGAAGTTAAAGAGTTAGAGAAAGCATTAGAAAGAGTTTGGGAAATTGCCATAAAAAACGGTTTAGACCCTTTTCCTGTAAAGTTTGAAATTGTTCCAGCTACGGTAATGTATGAGATAGGATCGTATGCCTTGCCAGGTCGTTATTCTCATTGGACTTTTGGTAAAGCCTATCATCGTATGAAAACAATGTATGACTTTGGCTTGTCAAAGATCTACGAAGTGGTAATCAACACAAACCCTTCTTACGCTTTTCTACTAGAAACCAACTCCACGCTGCAAAACACTATGGTGATGGCTCATGTCTTAGGCCACGTCGATTTTTTCAAAAACAATGTCTACTTTTCAAAAACAAACAGAAGGATGGTTGATGAAGTTTCACTCCACGCACAAAGAATTTCTGAGTATGAGTTCAAATATGGTCGCAAAGTAGTGGAAGAGTTTCTTGATGCAGTCCTTTCTATAGAAGAACACGTAGATCCAGATTTTTTTATAAAGAAGAAGCACGAGCAGAAAGAGAAAGAGAAAGGGAAAGCTGGTGTAGCAAAAGAGGGTCTTTATGCTGATCTTTTTGCTCTGGATGAGAAAATTGCAGCAAGAAAGCTAGAGCAGAACAAAAAAGAGCAGAAGAAGGACACTAAAGATCTTAAATCGAAAAAAGAGAGGACAAGAAACGTCAACCCACTTCTGCCAGAGAAGGATCTAGTCTACTTCATTATGCAGAACTCTCCTATTCTTGAGCCATGGCAGAGAGACATCATGGCAATGATTCACGAAGAGATGCTCTACTTTGTGCCACAGATGCAGACAAAGATCATGAATGAAGGGTGGGCATCTTATTGGCACGCTAGAATAATGCGTGAAATGGATCTCGATCTAAAGCAGCACATAGAGTTTTCAAATCTACACTCTTCTGTTGTATCACCGCACCGTAACCAACTCAATCCTTACTATCTTGGTTACAAAATTTTTGAAGATATAGAGAAGAGGTGGAATAACCCAACTGAAGAAGAAAAGCGTGTTTATGGTCGAAAGGGTAGCGAAGGTCGAGCAAAGATCTTTGAAGTTAGAGAGCTGGATAATGATATTTCATTCCTACGAAACTACTTGACAGAAGAGTTATGTGAAGAACTCGATCTGTTTGTTTTTGAGCTTAGTAATGATGAAGAGTGGAAAGTGACCGAGAAGAGGTGGGAGCGTGTGCGAGATACTCTTGTTTCTGGAATGACAAACTTCGGTTTTCCTTACATAGAAGTTGCAGATGACGATTATGATGGAAATAGAGAACTCTACCTTAAACATCGGTATGAAGGTGTAGAACTTGACTCAAAGTATGCACGCAAAGTACTTGAATATGTACATAAACTATGGGGTAGAGTTGTGCACCTTGAGACTACGGTTGACAATGAAACATCGGTACTCCACTTTGATGGTGAAGAACATAGCGATAGCAGCCTCCATTAGCAAATTATATTGATAAATAAAAGCTGTGAGATAGGTAACTGAATTAAAGAGAATGCAAACTTTACCTAAATTTATCAAATTATATTTGTGTGTATTTAAGTGTTATGCTATGCACTTTCTAATTTATCACTCTTCGGTAGAAGACCTCGGCCAAAGGTTTGGGCGAGGATGAATGCCATTTTGTTTCAGCGTCGATCTAAGGAATCCCCATTTTTCAAAACGGGGAGGATATCAACTAATATAAAATAAGCAGGTTTTTAAGCTGAAATGATTAAGAAAGGGTTCGAGGATGCGTGAATGTGCCATTTGTGGACGCTGTTACGAAGATAGTGTCAAGATGTGCACTGAGCACGGAGACACTCTAAGTGAAAGCTATCCTGGACCGTTGCTGCTTGCTGGTAAATACAAGATAGAATCAGTAATAGGCAGAGGAGGTATAGGAAAAGTATATCTAGCTGAGCATATCGACCTTGGCCGCAAAGTAGCAGTCAAAAGGCTTGACGCAAAATACTTTACAGACCCTGTAATTCTTGAACGTTTTCGTCGAGAAGCTCGTGCGCTTGCAAAAGTAAAACATAGTGGAATCATTACAGTCCATGACTTTGAGATACGGCCAGAAGGTCTGGCTTACATTGTTATGGAGCATATTGAAGGAAGATCACTGCGTGAAGAACTCCGCAAACAACAGCCTATGCCTATCACTAGAGCTATAAATGTGATGATAGGTATCTGTACTGCTTTAGACTTTGCTCACAAAGAAGGTATTATCCACCGTGATCTGAAGCCTGAAAATATAATGATTGAAGTAGATAGGCTTGGAAGTGAGGCTATAAAAGTACTCGACTTTGGCCTTGCAGAACTAAAACAGAATACCTTTAACCAAGTACCAACAAAAATTACAGAAGCAGGTGTAATGATAGGTACGCCCTATTATGTTTCACCTGAGCAATGTCGTTGTGAAGAACTTGATCAACGAACAGATATATATTCTCTTGGAGTAATCTTTTATGAGATGCTTACAGGACGTGTTCCTTTCACTGCTAACCACGTTTCATTGATACTTCTACAACACGCCACAGAACAGCCTGCTTTACCTAGCGAATATCGCCCGGAACTTAACGATGCTGTTGTTGCTTTTGTGATGAAGGCTCTTGAAAAAGACCGAAATAGACGTTTTCAGTCATCTGAGGAGATGATCCAAGAGTTAAAGCTCTGCTTGCAAAATCCTGAAAGGAGCCTATCAGGATCAGTACAATCAACGCGCCATTGGCTAAGCGGCAGTGCTGTTGATTCACCGATGCGCCTTTCTGGCACAAGGTCAGGATTAAGAAGTACAGGCGGTGTTTACGATCCTCTAACAGGAGCTTATACAAACACATATTTTGTACATAAAGTTAAACAACAACTAGAAACTACTGCAGAGCGTCGTCCATGTGTAGTTGTGGCAATAGACATTGATAACTTCAAGCTACTCAATGAGCAGTATGGTTATTTAGCAGGTGATCAAATGTTAAAAGCTCTTGTTTCGTGGTTTTACAAAGAGCTTCCTTCAGAAACTTTAGTAGGACGTGGAAGTGGAGATGAGTTTAACATTCTGCTGTCTGGACTCGACCGCAATGCTGGAACAGGGGTAGTGGCCAAGATTTTAGAACTGCTAAGATCTAAGACTTTTTTCATTGAGCAGATGGAGGGTGGAGTAAATTTTAAGCTCAGTATGGGTATAGCAGCTTTTCCAGAGGATGCTTCAAATAGCTTTGATTTAATCAATAGAGCTTTGGAAGCAATGCAAGCAGCAAAAGAACTAGGCGGAAATCAAGCTGTTAGGGCTGATGGTATTAGAACAACAGGTACACTCCGTCTTAAATTAAACTTTGATATATTCATTGGTCGTCAAGCAGAATTAGCAGAATTAAATACTTGCCTTGATGCTACTGTAGCAGGGCAGAGTTACCCAATTTTGATTATTGGTGAGCAAGGATTTGGGAAAAGCTCTCTGCTGAAAGAGTTCAGTAAACAGCTACTTGGAAAAGATGTACTCTACTTGTCTGGTAGTTTCTATCAAGTAGGACAAGAGGCCACTTACAAAGTCTTTTATGACACTTTACGTTCGGCAATAGTTGGGTTAGATACAGAGTCAGATACAGACTTGAAGGCTGTATTTGGTACACTTGCTGAACGTGTCAGAAAAGATTTTATTGAGAATGAAGACATGGATCTAGTACTGAGTGGAGAACTACAGACAGAACACACTAGATACAGGTTTTTTGAATATATCTTAAGGCTCTATCTGAGCTTAACGCAGATATGTCCTTTAGTCCTAGCTCTTGATGATATTCAATGGGCTGATCAGTTTAGTTTAGATCTGATCACGCATCTCATCAGAGATGGTTCAGCTACAAGGTTTATGTTTGTGGGTACCATTCGTGAAGAAGAACTCTTTTTAGAAAATGGTCAGTTAAGAACTTGGCTTAGAAGCTTTTCAAACACAAGGCTCGAACAAGTGAAGCTACTAAAGCTTTCAGATGCAGAACTTCTTGAAATTCTGCATTCTATCTTTAGCCGTGTAAAAGTTTCTGATGTGATGCTTCGTCGGCTCTGTTTAGAGAGCGATGGTAATCCTAACAGTATAATAGAAATAGTTAGATTACTTGTTGAAGAAGGGTGTATAAACTGGAATGGTATTCAGTGGGTTCTACAGGAGTTGCACGAGATTCGCCTACCACAAACTCTACTTGAACAGAGCGAGCAGCAGTTTATGAATCTTGATGAAAGACTTGTAGAAGTATTAATGCAAGCTTCTGTTATAGGGCAGGAATTTCATTTTGACCGGTTACTCACAATTGCTGGAAAAGATGAAGATGAGTTGCTCGAATTAACTGAAGAAGCTATAAAGCGACACTTTATTGAAGAAGTTGCCCGTAGAGGTGGTGAGATCTACCGTTTTCGTTCAAACCTCATTCGTAAGTGTCTTTACAACAAGCTCAACAAACGTCGCCGCCGTAAGATACATCAAGAAGTAGCAGTAATGATAGAGAAGTCACAGTTAAAGTCTGCTAACATATTAGCTTATCACTACTTTCATGGTGAAGATTATATCAAAGCATTTGACTACTCATTAAAAGCTGCTGAACGTGCAGTAAGTGATTTTTCACTCTTTGATGCAGCCGTTTACTATGGATGGGCTGAGGAAAGCCTAGCAAAAGTTAGTGGAGAAGCTGAATGGTTGCAACAAAGTGACAAAGATCAGAAGATTGCAAGCTTTAGAAAAGGTTATGGCTCACTCCTTTACCGCACTGCCAGATATGAAGAAGCCGAAGAACAATTTAGAGACATGTTTCGAAATGTAGCGTCAGTACTCTCTGTTGAAGAGAGATTATTAGTGACTAAGATGTATGGAGAGTCTTTGCTACGTGCAGATAGAGCAGATGAGGCTATGGAGAAGTTTGAACAAGCTTGTATTATTGCTCATGAACTTGGTGATTTGGAAAGTGAAGCAGAAGTTCTCTACGAGTTAGGACAGATCCACATGGCAAAAGGCCAGAAAGATGCAGCTCTTTCTGCCTTTAGACAACTTACAGATTCAGAACAT